>DASXWB010000881.1:0-1616 GCA_036503915.1 Lacipirellulaceae bacterium
TTGCCATGGGGATATCATGAGCTTCGGCTTACGGCGGAGGGCAGGAACTTTGAGGCGCTCATCATCTCGACGCCCCGCAAGGCGTTTGTGCGAGATGATGCACAGGCCGCCGCAAACAAAAGACATCGATCAAACGGCGAAGCGAGACGTAACCGAAGATGGGGCATTTTTCTGCCGCTCTATGCGTTGCGCACCCGGCGCGACTGGGGTGTTGGCGACTTTACGGACCTCGGCGAGCTGATGGATTGGGTCGGAGGGCTGGGCGCGTCGGACGTCGGCACGCTACCATTGCTGGCCGCCTTTCTCGATGAGCCGTATGAAACAAGCCCCTACCGGCCGCTAAGCCGGCTTTTCTGGAACGAGCTGTATATCGACGTGAAGGCGATCCCAGAGCTGAAGAACTGTCCCGAGTGCCGGGAGCTCGTTGACGCCGATGGTTTTCGCCGGCGCATTGAAGCGCAGCGGCGCAGCGACCTGGTCGATTATCGCGCGGTGATGAAACTAAAACGAGAAGTGCTCGAGCCGCTCTCCGCAAAATTCTTTCAGGAAAGGTTTCCTCGATTTACCGAGTTTCAGGAATTTGTGAAGCAAAACCCTGCCGTCGATGATTATGCGCGGTTTCGTGCCGTCTGCGAACGCCAACGCGCTGCCTGGCCAAGCTGGCCCGAGCGGCTGAAAGATGGCAATGTCGATGAAACGGATTACGACCCGTCGGTAGCGAATTACCATCTCTATGCGCAATGGATCTCGCACGAGCAGCTGGCGGCGCTGCGCACGCCGGGCACTGGCGAATCCAGCGGCACACACGACAGCACTGCCGGAGCCAGCGGCACCCAAGCGGATGGCTGCAGGCTGTACCTGGACTTGCCGATTGGCGTCGATCCGCGTGGCTACGACGTGTGGCGGCATCGTGAGCTGTTTGCGCCGGAAACGAGCGTCGGCTCGCCGCCGGACGTTGTCTTTCCGAGGGGACAGGATTGGGGCCTGCCGCCGATGGTTCCCGAGCGGCTTCGCGCGGACGGTTACGACTTGTTTCGGCACGTGATGGAGACGAGCTGTAAATTCGCCGGCCGGCTACGAATCGACCATGTGCTTGGTTTTCATCGCTTGTACTGCATCCCGCCAGGGTTTGGAGCCGATCAGGGGGCGTATGTGCGCTACAACGCAGACGAGTTATATGCGGTAGCGATCCTGGAGTCGCACCGCAACCGTTGCGAGCTGGTGGGCGAAAATTTGGGTACGGTGCCGATAAGCGTCGATCGTCAAATCGCTCGGCATGGCATCGCCGGCATGTGGGTGGCGCCGTATGAATTGGAGCCGGGCCGACGCGCCGGGCTATCTCCACCCCCGCCACAGCACGTGGCCATGCTCAACACGCACGACATGCCGCCGCTGGCGGCGTGGTGGAAAGCGGCGGACGTGGAGGACCGCATCGAGCTTGGGCTGGTCAATGGTGAAACCGCGGCTCGCGAGCGCGATGAGCGGCTTGTCGCCACTGGGCAACTCAAGGACTGGCTGCGCTCGTTGGACCTACTTACTATGGAGGACGAGCTGCAGGGCGACGCGGATGCGCCGGTGCTGCCCTTGGTGCGCGGCATCGCGGCCAGCGAAGCCCG
>DASXWB010000882.1:0-6787 GCA_036503915.1 Lacipirellulaceae bacterium
TGATGGGTCCGCTGCCGAAGCCGGAGCGGCCGGTTGCGCTCGATGTCGTGGTTCTGGAAGAACATCGTGAGAAACTTTTCACGCGGCGCAAGGTAGCTTATCGTACCGATCGCGCAGATAAGCGCGTCACCGCTTGGCTGCTGTTGCCGGCCGGTGAGGCGACGGAGCGGCGCCCGGCTGTATTGTGTTTGCATCAGACGACGCCGGCCGGAAAGGATTCGCCGGTAGGCCTCGCTGATCGGCCCACTCTGCACTATGCGCGTGAATTAGCGGAGCGCGGATTTGTGACCCTCTCGCCCGATTATCCGTCGCTCGGCGAGCACAAGCACGACTTCAAGGCCGATGACTATGCCAGCGGATCAATGAAGGCGATCTACGACAATGTCCGGGCGATCGACCTGTTGCATTTGTTGCTGGAGGTCGATTCACAGCGAATCGGCTGCATCGGCCACTCGCTGGGCGGCCACAACGGGCTTTTCACGGCGGTGTTCGATGAGCGCATCAAAGCCGTCGTTACCTGTTGCGGGTTCACACGTTTCCATAAATACATGAACGGCGACCTGACAGGCTGGTCGGGGCCGCGCTATATGCCGCGCATTAAGTCGCACTACGGTCTTTCGCCCGACCGCATGCCGTTCGACTTCACCGAGGTGATCGCGGCCATCGCACCACGGAGCGTATATATTGTCGCCCCAGTACACGACGACAACTTCGACGTGGACGGCGTGCGTGACGTTGTGGCCGCGGCGCGGCCGGTCTTTGAATTGCTCGGCCGGCCCGATCGGCTGCGGGCCGTCTATCCCGATGCCGGGCACGATTTTCCCGACGCGGCACGTCACGAAGCCTATGACTTTCTCAGGGCTTCTCTCAGCGCGCCCCGTTGAGCCGGAACATCGTTTGCTCTTTCGCCCAGCTCAAAGTTCGCGCTGTAGCCGGCCTCTCTGAGGCCGGCGAGCAACCGGCTCAAAGTTGCCGGTTGCGTACTCCAAAGAAACTCCTGAAGGAGGCTTTCTATGAGCCAGACGAGAAGCCTGGATATTCAACACGATGACTCGTTTCAAAAGTCGGAATGGCGGATTCAGCGCGTGGGATGGGCGGTGTGGATCGCCATCGTGATCGCCGCGCTGGCGGGCCTTTTGGGCACCGGACCGTTGAGCCACGCAGATTCGACGGCGTCGGATGGGTCGCTGAGCGTGCAGTACGACCGTTTTCTCCATTATCACAAACCCTCGGTGCTTGAAGTGCTGGTCAACTCACGAGCCCGGGACGATCAGCCGCTTCGGCTCAAGGTCTTGCAGTCGTTTCTGGATAGCATTCAGATATTGCGCATCGAGCCGGAACCGGTCGAGCAATCGCTTTCAGCCGACGGCGTGGTGTACACGTTTCATCAAGAAGGCGCGTCTCAGCTCCGCAAGATCCTCGTACATTTTGAATTCGAAGGTTTTGGCATGTGCAAGGGCAGAGTCGAGTTCATCGGCGGCGGTTCCGCCAGCTTTCAACAATTCGTCTATCCATAAGGGGCAGTGTCATGGAATCCATTCTGCGCGGAGCGGCGACCTATTTATTCGTGTGGCTGATTTTCCGGCTGGCCGGCAAGCGCACCCTCGCTCAAATCACTACGTTCGACGCGGTGCTGCTCTTGATCGTCAGTGAAACAACTCAAGCGGCGCTGACGGACGACAACAATTCGTTCACCAATTCTATCTTGTTGATCCTGACGATGCTCGGCCTCGATGTGGCGTTGTCCCATATCAAGTTGCGCTTCCCGTCGGTGGAAAAAGTGATGGACGGCGTGCCGCTTGTGATCCTCGATTCTGACGGGCTCAAACAAGACGTCATGGACAAGGAGCGCGTCAACAAAGACGATGTTTTGCATGCCGCGCGCGAACTGCAGGGACTGGCGAATCTCGAAGAGATTCAGTATGCGGTGCTGGAGCAGACCGGCGACATCACGGTCGTGCCCAAGCAGGCGTGAGATGTGGGTGGCACGCCCTGACAGGGCACGGCTGGAACAGCTCGCAACGAACCACGCGCTTCGCAAAGCCTCAGGGCGCGCCACCCGGCCGCGAGCTAATTGACGCTGCTTCCTCGCTTGTGCTACGGGCAAATGTCGGAGCGTGGCGTTGGCGCTAATCGTCGGCGGCCAAATCCAGTTTTTGCAAGGCGGCGTTGATTGCCGTGCCGGCGGTCGCGCCCTCGGCCGCCGCAACAATTGCAAACTGCGCATCGCCGTCTGCATCGCCGGCGAGGTAGAGTCCGTTGATGCACGTGGTTTGTCTTTTTCCCGTGCGCGCGAGGCCTTCGTCATCGATTTCGCAACCGAGCATCGCCGGCAACGGCGAGCGCTGAACTTTATCCGAGCTGAAGAACACGGCGTCGCACTTCAGCGGAGGCCCGGTCGTGAACATAATCTCCTCCAGCGCTCCATCCTTTCCTTTGAGCCGAATAATCGACTCCTCGCGACACGTCACGCCGTGACGATCCAACAAGCGGCGATGCTTTTCGGCGAGCGGCTCGCCGTTCGTGCAGGCGGTCACGTCCTTCGACCAGGTGAGCAGCGACAGCGCTAGTTTCGTAGCATGCTCGCCGTCGCCGAGGGCCGCCAACAGTTTGTCGCGTTGCTCCCAGCCGTCGCAGTACGGGCAGTGGTGAACCGAACGACCGTAGAACTCGCGCAGATTTGGAATATCGGGAAGCCCGTCCATAAGGCCCGTGCATAGCAGCAGGGCACGAACAATGAAGGAGCGATCGCTCGTTTGCACTTGGAAGCCGCCGGCCGCATCGCCGTCGCCGGCAAGCCGCCGGGCCGCGACCACCCTTGCATCGAGCAATTCGACACCGTAATGCCGCGCTGCGTTGCGTCCAAGCTGCCGCAGTGCATTGGGCGCGATGCCTTCGTGGCCCAGGTAATTGTGCACGCCGTGCGCGGCGTAGTTCCGCGGCTTGCCGTCATCAAACAGCACGACGCGCCGCCGCGAGCGGCCGAGAACCACCGCGGCGCTCAGGCCGGCGGGTCCGCCGCCAACAATGGCGACATCGTAATCAGGCGTCGAGGCGCTCTCAGCCATTTGTGGGTACCCGAATTTGTAAGCATTCAGCGATACATCGAAAAAACATGCCGGCTGAATTCTTGCGAATTCAGGTACCAAAAAGATGGGCGACTCCAATCCCACGTTCGGTACATGGTTTGCTTCTGCAGACCTTGTGCCAAACGAAAGCTGAAACACGTCCTATGAGATCAACCCCACGCACAGCGACTTCGCAGCGGCGCATGCTCCTAAAGCAGCGGCAGTTGGAACACTTCAAAAACCCGGCGCTGGCCCATGTGGTCGAGCGCAATATTGAGGCGATTGACCAGTACCGGCGCGAGTCCGAGGAATCGCGAAGCTTTCGCGACCGCATCGCCGACCTCGTGACGCGCTTCTCCGGCAGCATCCCCTTCATTTATTTTCACGTGGCGTGGTTCGGCATCTGGGTGTTGTTGAACCTGGAGATTGGCGGTTTCCCGGCGTTCGATCCATATCCGTTTGGGCTGTTGACGACGATCGTTTCGCTGGAGGCGATCTTCCTTTCAACCTTCGTGCTGGTAAGCCAGAACCGGCAGGCGGAAATCGCCGAGCGGCGCGCCGAGCTGGATTTGCAATTCGACTTGCTGTCCGAGTATGAGGTCACGCGCATCCTCACCTTGATCGATGCCATTGCTAAAAATATGAATCTCGACGAGGGCGATAAAGAGGAAATCAAGGAACTGAAGAAGGACGTCAAGCCGGAGGCCGTGCTGCAGGAATTGGACAACAAAGTCGAAGAGCAGAATCACCGGCCGAAGAAAGCGAAGAAAACCAAGCGCCGGAAAGCGAGCACCTAGTCGTTTAGATATCCAAATTTGTCTCACGCAGAGCCGCAGAGCCGCAGAGAGCGCAGAGTAAGAACACTGATCTTCACTAATGCTTCATTAGTGTCGATCAACTATGATTAGCGTTCCGTATATATTATTTTGACTCCCACTCTGCGTCCTCCGCGCCTCTTCGTGAGATGTTTTGATTTTTCTGTTTAGTTTTATGGAGCACCTGTAATGGCCAAAAAGAAAACCGCCAGGCGCGAGCTGATCGACACCGGGCGTGACAAGCGTTATGTGCGGCGCGATGCCCAGGGACAATTCGAAGAAAGCGACGACACCGGCCGCTCGCTGTCTCAAGACCGAAAGCGGCGAGCCAAGAAGTCGAGCAAGGCGGGGCAGGGCGACCGCGGCGATCGGAAGCGCTCGAAATAAATTCCATATAGCCCGAGGCGCAAGAGAGGGAAAAACGCCATTCGCACCGTCGCTTGCGCTTCGGGCTAGTGTCAAATATCTCCCATGCCGAAGCAAAGTGCCGGGCTCCTGGTGTATCGTCGACGCAATGGCCAGCTGGAGGTCTTCCTGGTGCATCCGGGCGGGCCATTCTGGCAGCATAAGGACCAGGGCGCGTGGTCCATTCCCAAGGGCGAATTCGCGCCCGACGACGATCCCCTCGAAGCGGCTAAGCGCGAGTTTCACGAGGAAACTGGTTTTAGGGGGGAAGGCCCGTTTCAGGCACTTCAACCACTAAAGCAACCAAGCGGTAAGGTTGTGCACGCCTGGCTCATGGAAGGCGATTTTGATCCTCGCGAGGTGTGCAGCAACACGTTCAAGCTGGAATGGCCGCGCAATTCCAGGAAATTCATTGACGTGCCGGAGGTCGACCGCGCCGGCTGGTTTCCGCTCGAAGTCGCGCGAGAGAAAATCCTGCCGGGGCAACGGCCGTTCCTCGATCAGCTAGAAGCCCAAGTAATCGTGTGAATCGCCATGCGCGCACGCGTTGCCCCTCAAGCCCGTGACGCCGGCCATGCTGATCGCCGCCGTGACGACGCTCCTGGCCAATTAAGAACGCGCGATCAACGGCGAGTAAGGAAAACAATATACTAACCGCCAAGACGCCAAGAACGCCAAAAATGAATCAACTGTGCCTTGAGGATTCCTTGGCGCTCTTGGCGTCCTTGGCGGTTTAATTTGTCTTGTTATCTTCCAGATTGAGAATCTTCACGGGCTCAATTCGCTCGGCCGGCGTAAAGCCGAGGATTCGCGAATAGAAATAAAGCTCCGCTTCATAGGCGCGGACGATTGTCTCCGCCTTGCGGAAGCCGTGCTGCTCGCCTTCGAATGGCACGTACGCCACGCTCACGCCGCGCTTCTTGAGCGACTCGAGGATCAGCTCGGCCTGGTTTGGCGGCACGATCTTGTCTTCGAGGCCCTGCAGTAGGATCACAGGCCGGTCAAAGCCATCGAGGTGAAAGATCGGCGAGCGCTCGCGGTAGCGGGCATCTTCCTGCGGATACTTGCCGACCAGCCGGTCGAGGTAGCGCGACTCGAACTTGTGCGTGTCGCGCACCAGGAGGGCGAGGTCGCTCACGCCGTACAGGCTCGCGCCGCAGCGGAAAACATCATTGAATGCCAAGCAGGCGAGCGTCGTGTACCCGCCGGCGCTTCCGCCGCGAATCACCATCTTGTTCGCGTCGGCTTTGCCTTCCCGCGCGAGGTAACGCGCCGCATTCGAGGCGTCGGCCACATCGACCACGCCCCACGAATCGCGTAGCCGGTTGCGATACTCGCGGCCGTAGCCGGTGCTGCCGCCGTAGTTCACGTCGCAAACGGCAAACCCGCGCGAAGTCCAATACTGCGTGGTCAAACGAAACATGGCAGGCGTGGCCGACGTGGGGCCGCCGTGCACCATCACCACCAGCGGCGGCGCTTCGCCGGCCGGGCCGCGAAAATCGCGGTTTACCGGCGGATAATAGAACGCGTGCGCGGTCTTGCCGCCCTCGGTGGGAAATTCGATCGCCTGCGGCCGCGAGGTGTAATCGGCATCGGGCTCAAGCGGCGAGTTGCGGCGGATCACGTGTGGCCTGCCGCTGGCCAGGTCGATCTCCACGACAGCGTCCAGCTCGCCTGGCGCGCCGGCAGTGATATATGCGCGACCCGCCGCGACGTGGACGCCCGCAATATACGAATACGGCAGGTCCAGCGTTTCATGCCGCCCGGACTTTGGATCGATTCGCATCATTCGCCAGATGCCGCCCGTCGTGTAACGCGCCAGGATGCGGCCGTCGGGCTCGAAGTCGTACGTCGTAGTGCCAAACACCCACTGCGGTGCGCCGAATTCGGCTTGCATCGGCAGAACGGGCGCGATCTTTCCATCGCGCTGGGCGTACAGGTTCCACCAATCGGTGCGATCGGAGACGAAGTACAGCGTGCCGTCCGGCGACCATGTAGGTTGAAAGATCGACTCTTCTAGATCACCAGCCACTTTGCGCGGTGTGCCAAGCGAGCCGTCTCTATTGAATGTCGCAACAAATAACTCCGTGTCGTCCCATGGCATGTTGGGATGATTCCAGGCCAGCCACGCGAGTTGGCGGCCGTCGGGGCTGATGCGCGAGTTGGAATAGAAGTCGGCGCCTTCGACGAGCGTCGTTATCGACCCGTCGTCGAGATTGACGGCGACGATCCGGTTGGGTGGTTCATCGTCGCTCGTGGTGTGATTCTCGCAAACAGCGATCAGTCGATTGCGCCGCGCATCATGGACGAAGTCGGCAAACCGCAGCTTGGCCTCCGCCGTCACCGCTGTCGGTTCCGCTTCGCCGGGCGAAATCCGCCAAATCCGCTGATCGGCGTAGTTGGAGAAGTAAACCGTCCCTTTCGATGCCAGCAGGGCGCCGCCACCGTATTCATTAGCCAGTGTGCGCGCGCTAAACGGCGGTGGTAGCGCGTCGGCCG
>DASXWB010000883.1:0-12350 GCA_036503915.1 Lacipirellulaceae bacterium
GTGACGCCGCGCGGGCGCGAGATCGGGCTTGTGGCGATGGAGGGCGATGGCTCGACGGTATTTCGCTATACGCAGACGCAGCTCCCCGGCGACTATCGCGTTCGTTTCACGAATAGCGGGGCGCCTGCAGGCGACGTGCCATTTCACGTGGCGTACGATGCGAGTGAATCGACGATTGACATACTGACCGACGTTGCCCGGGACAATCTCTTGGTGCCGGCTGGAGTGCAGTTTGCCGGAGCAAATGCGCGGGCTGTCGCCACTCGCGACAGTGCACCGCGCAGCGAGCCATTCTGGGGGGTATTGCTGGCGGCCCTGGTCGCCCTGTTGGTCGGCGAGCTGCTCATGTCCACCTGGCTGGCCCGTCAACGCAGCGGCATGGCAGTTAGCACAAACTAATGGATGAAAACGACTTTCTCGCATTAGCGCGAAGCGTTGAATTAACCACGAAGGACACGAAGGTCACAAAGGAAATGGGAGCTTTTCGATACGTGCAACACCTTGGTGACCTTTGTGTTGTGGTTCAAGTCTTGGCCAGCATTGCTTTGCGCCTTAGCGCCTTTGCGTGAGACTATAGAAGGCAGATCAGCGGATACGACGTGAATAGCAACGCCTTGCAAATATTTGAAAAGATGACCTGGGAAGGCGTCGTTGACGGGCGGACCGCGCTTGTGATCGGCGTGATCATAGCCCTGGCGGCAGCTTGGTCATTGTGGCGCGAGCGGCGGGCGGTTGGCCGCGGATGCGCCGCCGCGTTTTGGGTTCTGCGGGTGGTGGCTTTTGGCGTGGCGCTGTGGATGCTTGCCGGGCATACGCAGCAGAGGGTCGAACGCACCACGACCACGCAATCGATCGCCATCTTCGCCGACGGCAGCGAAAGCATGGACGTCGTGGATCCGCCGGATCCGGCTGACTCAGTGCGCTGGGCCTTGGCGGTAAATGCCAAGACAAGCGATGATGTTCTCGTTCGTTGCGATAAGTTGGGCGTCGCGCTGGGTGCGGCGCAGTCGGAGTGCCATCGGTTCGGGCTTATGGTGAAGGAACACCGGCCGACGAAGCAGCTCGCTTCGGTCATAACGACAATAGCGGCAAGCCTCGAACGGGCGGCCGCGCATGTCCGGGCTCTTGCGGATGGGCTCGATGGAAGTGGCGCATCCATGACGGAGCGGGCGACGCGGATCGCGACACTGCTCGAAGGTCCGGTGAAGGAATCACTTGCCGCGATTCGGACGGCGCTTGATCGTTCCGGCGGAACTGTCGACGAAGATTTTTCGGTCCGTATCGATCAGCTGATGGACGGCATCCATAGTGCGCAGCGACGCACAAGAATCTTCGTGGCCGACTTGGCGCAACTGCGGGCCGACAACTCCAGCTCAAACGACAGAGAAGCGGCCAGCCTTTCGCGGCGCGAAAAAGTCGGTCGCACGCTCGACGCACTTGAGAACGAGCTAGGCGATACGATTAGTAAGAACGTCCGCATTGAGCGATTCCGCTTTGACCGCATGTCGATACCGGTAGGAGTCGAGGCCGGCTGGAGCAGTGTGCTAGAAACCACGCCGGAAGCGCTTGCCGAGGTCAGCGCGGCGTCACTCGACCCAGCCGCGACACCGGAGCAAATTCTCGCGACCGAGCCAGCGACGAACCTTTCCGCTGTATTTGAGCAGTTAGCAAGCCAGTTAAGCCAGCGGGCCGTCCACTCGACGCGATTGGCGGTGGTGCTCTCGGACGGCCGGCACAACGACGCGGATGCGCCGCTGCCGCAGGAAGTTGCCGCTCAACTGACGGACGTTCCGATTTTTGTTGTGCCGATCGGTAACTCGGTGCTCCAGCGCGACGTTCTGTTGCACCGCGTCGAGGCGCCGGCCACGGTGGCCGAGAAGGATTCGGCGGTTCTCGACGTGATCGTGACTGGATTCGACTGCGAGGGACAAAGCGCCGCGGTCGTTCTTCGGCATGAGGGGCGCGAAGTCGACCGCAAACAGGTCGAGTTCAGTGGTAGCCGCAGTGACTACCGTGTGCGATTCATGGTGCCGGCCGAGGAGCTGGGTTGGCAGGAGCACATCGTGGAGGTCGAACCGGTCGAGGACGAAACCAATACGGCCAACAACTATCAGCCGGTGTCGTTCGAAGTGGTGCGCGACCGGGTGCGCGTGCTGTTGGCCGACGGCGTGGCTCGCTGGGAATATCGCTACCTGAACCAGCTGTTCCGCCGCGACGAGCACGTGGAGTTTGACGAGCTTTTGTTTCACCCGCGCTTGCAAGGGACAGGCAAACTGGCCGAGCGGCCTGAATTCCCGCGCAACGTCGATGGCTGGGCCGCGTACGACATTGTGATCCTGGGCGACATTGCGCCGCGGCAGCTATCGGCCGAGAGTCAGCAGGCGCTCGCCGAATTCGTCCGTACGCGCGGCGGCAACCTGCTATTGATTGCCGGGCGGAACTCGATGCCGGGCGGATTCGCTGGACAGCCACTTATCGAGTTGCTTCCCGTCGAGCGCGGCACAGGCATCGTGCCGCAGCAGGGTTATACGCTCCGCCTCACCGAAGAGGGCCGCTTCCATAGCGCGCTGTTAATCGCCGATTCGGCCGAGGACAGCCGGCGAGAATGGCGCAGTGTGTACGAGCGGTTTCCGGTTTTTGGCTTGAATGAATACAGCCGGCCAAAGTCAACGGCCCGCACGCTTATTGAGGCAACGTCGGAAACGGCCGGCGAGGTTGAGGCCGGGGACGAAGGCGAAGTGGAGCATGCCTTCCTGTGCTGGCATCGTGTTGGGGCAGGCCGCGTCGCTTATTTGGCCGCGCCGGATACGTACAGGCTGCGTTGGCGACGCGGCGATCGAATGCACCACCGTTTTTGGGGCCAGTTCTTGCGATGGATCACCGCGTTCGATTCCGGCGCGGGCGCCGATGCGGTTCGGATGCAGTCGGATCGCACGCGGTATCTGGCCGGTGAACCGGTCGAGGTCACCGTGTGGCTGAAAGATCCATCGGGCAGGCCGCTCTCCGGCGAAGCGGTTCAGGTGAAGGCGCGGACGTTCAACAACGACTTGCGCAGCGTCGAGCTCACGCCGGACGCGGACGTGGTGGGCCGTTATTTCGGCACGCTGAGCGACCTGCCGGCCGGCGCTTATCAACTAAGCGTGCAAGGGAAGGTGGTTGAGGAGCTGCTCGCGCAAAGCGCCGACAAAAATCAGGCCAAAGCGACGATTACAATCACCGCGGGTGACAGCATCGAAATGCTCAATACACATTGCAATCTTCCGCTGTTAGAACAGATCGCGCACCTGACCGGCGGGCAAGTGATTCCACCCACAGCGATAAGTGAGGTGCTGCAGCTTGTTTCGTTCACGCCGGAGGTGAACGAAACCATTCAGCGCACGCCGCTGTGGAACCGCTGGTCGAACCTGTTCATCGTGCTGGGATGCTTGTTTACCGAGTGGATCGTGCGGAAAGCGAAAGGGTTGGTGTGAATTGATTGCGAATTTGGGATTTTGGATTGCGGATTAACAACTGCAATTCAATCCGCAATCCAAAATCCGCAAACCGAAATTGGAAATCCGTTACAATCGAGTGATCGCGAGTAACGCTATGAATCAAAAAACATATTCAGCCGTGCCGTTTGCCGTTTTGCGGAAGCTGCGCTTGGTTCGGCAGCGGAAGGTATGGGTGCATGTGGCGAGCGCCATGGTGGCGGCAATAACCGTACTGGTGGCCGCCATGGGCGTCGCCATGCTCATCGATTATCTGGCGACACTGTACGATTCGGGGTGGCGTGTTGTGTTGACCGCCGCGGCCCTTGGCGCGGCAGCGCTCACCAGCGCGGGTTGGCTGGTGATGGCATTCCGCCGCCGTCTTGGTTTGGAGCGGATCGCGACGGATGTTGACCGTGAGATTCCACAGCTCGCCGAGCGTTGGACGACGATGACGCGACTAGGCAGTGACGCCGACGACCCGCAGGTGATGCATCCGGCGATGCTTCGTAGAGTCGCCACCGAAGCGGCGAGTTGGGAACCGCACGTTGAACCACAGCAAATCATCTCAATGTCGACACTGATGCGGGCAATGCTTTGCCTGACGGCTGTCACGGCCGTATTGGGCATCGCGGTCGTCTTGGATTCTCAGCGTACTCTGGTGCTATTGAAGCGGTTTTGGATGCCGGGCTCGTCGATCTCGGCCACGCAGCTTGTGAATGTACAGGGCAATGTCGTCGTCGGGCGCGGCGAACCGCTGGCGCTCGCGGCCGAGGTGGAGGGTATTCCGGTAGAGCGGGCCACCCTTTTCGTGCGTTCTGCGGCCAATCCGCAGCGGGAAATCGTGCTGGTAGCTCACGGCCAGTCGCCGATCGAGTTTTCGCACCGCGTGCGCACGGTGGAGGAGCCGTTCGACTACCGATTCCGAGCCGGCGACGGCCAGACCGATTGGTATACGGTCGGAGTTGCGGACCGGCCGGAAATCGAAAAGGTGCAGCTGACGGTGACGCCGCCTGCGTACACGCGCCAACCGGCGAAGACGTTCGATAAGCTGCCCCAGCGTGTTTCAGCACTTGAGAAAAGCAGCCTCGAGTTGGCGCTCCGCCCCAAGGCGCCGGTAAAAAGCATCGAGTTGCAACTGGGCAATGACAAATCCGTGCGGCTTGCCGTCGATGAGGATGGTTGGTTCCGCTGGGACACGACGCTTGGTGAAAGTTTTACACTAACTCCGGTTCTCACCGAGCCGCACGGCCTTACGAATCGGCGGCCTCCAAAATGTCAGTTCATGGTTTACGAGGACAGGCCGCCAACCGTGAAAGTGCTCACGCCTAACGAAAAGGTAGCCGTGCGGCCGGATGACACAATCCAAATCGCCTTTTCGGCCAGCGACGACGTGGGCATCGAGTCGGCGGAGCTTTTGGTTTACGACGAGGCCGCTGTCGGCGAAGAGCCGGCGCCCATCGCGTCGATTCCCATCCCGCTTGGCGAGCAAGCTGGCGCACGTTCGGTGCAAGAGAGCGTCGCCCTGGATCTCAATAAGTTCCTGGTTGAAGACGGCATGGAGCTGAGTTACGAAATTCGCGTGCGCGAGGATCGCGGTGGATCGCAAGCGCAGTCGACGGCTTCGCCGGAAGAACTGGCGAGCGATCTTAGTGCAAGTCCGCCGAAGATGACACAGAATGCGGAGAATCAGCTAAAGACGGCCGGACCATCGAGCCGTCCTCAAGTCGCATCTCGCGAGAATAAAGCAGAGATATCTCAGACAGCCGCGACGCCGACAGACACGGCGAATCAGCAAACTGGGTCAAAAAGCCGTCAGGCAGCAGCGGATGGTGCAAAGCCGAAAGCTTCGCGCGCACCACGTGTTTTGGCCGGTCACTCGAAGAGCGCCGGGCCTGGCGCGGGCGAACTGAAGTCTGGTTCGCCGCCGTCGCAAGACCTTGCAGCCGGTACTCCAACAGGCCGCAGCGATTCGCCGCCGAAGTCAGAATCGAGACCTGACGTCTCAGCACCGCGGTCGACCGACGCGCGCGAAGCCGGCAATCCTTCAAAGGGCGGAGAGAAGCGGGTCAAAAATGAAACCGCGGCTGAACAGGAAGTGCGAAGCGACACTGCTTCGTCTCCGAACAAGGTGACAGAAGGCGAACAGTCGCCGCGCACCGCAACAACTGGACGGCAATCGCTATCCGGAAATCGCACCGATCAGCCGGCTCAACAGGCGTCGTCGACACAGAATTCGCAGAGTGGCTCCGCTAGTTCGAATGAAACTCGGAACAATGCGGCTCCAACGTCTGCTTCACGCCAGCAAGCGAACGATTCGCCGCAGCAACGCAGTAACACTGCACAAGCATCGCGCAGCGCGGCTCAGCAATCGAATGCGGGGCAACAATCGCAACAGAACGGCCAGGCGATGCATGCCGGCGAGCAGCAGCCATCCTCGCAAGGCGACCCGCCGCCGGGCGACGACATGCCTCGCCGCGCGCTCGATATCGCCCAATCCGCGTCGAGCCAGCGAATGCGGCTTTCGGTAGATGAATGGGCCGGGAGCTTTGAAGGGCAGCAGCGATCCAAATTGGAAATGGCGATCTCGCCGGAGCTTGCGGCACTCGACAGGGAGCTCGAAAAGGGGCAGAAGACGGCCCGCGGCGTGCTGGATGAGCTGGAGGCGGACGCACCATGGCGCGGCACGCACGATCGCGACGTCTCGAGCGCCGAGCACTCGACCGTCGAAGCGCAGGAGCTTGTCACCAAGTTGCAAGAGCGCACTGCGGACACGCCCTATGCATTTATCGGGCTCCAAGTGACCGATATCGGTTTGGCGCATATCGGGCCGGCGCGCAGCGGCTTCTGGAAAGCGCTCGAGTCCGAGGGCGAAGATCGCGTCACAAGCGTTCGCGACGCGTGGCAACATTTGGGACGCGCGCGGCAGCTGGTCGCCGAGCTTCGCGGGCAGTATGAGCGCACGCGCCGCGAGTTTCAGCTCGCGGAGTCGGTCGAGAAGGTGAAGAAGATGTACCAGGTTTACCTCGAGAACTCGCAGGCGCTTTTGCAGACGCAGGACAGCGATCCCACGCGCTACGCCCGCAAGATGGCACAATTCGAGTTGGACGAAGAATACCTGAAGCGGTTGAAGGAAGTTCTGGAAATGCGGCGCGACTTGCAGGCGGAGCTGGCCCGCATCCTGGCCGAAGATCCGCGGCTGCTGCGCCGGTTCATGGATGCCCTGCGCTATCGCTCGAACAATCTGCGCGAGGAGCTGGCCGGGATCATAGCGGAGCAAATAGATCTGAATCGGGAAGTGCGGGCATGGACGCTGGCCGACGATGCCGACCGGCCGAAAATCGCAAAAATGCTCTTGCTGAAGCAGGTGCAGGACGCGTCAAAGATTGCCACGGCGGCAGGCGAGCTGCAGAGCCGGTATCAAACCTGGCTGCCGCTCGATCGGGAATCAAAGGACGAGGACCTGGCCGCGGCCACGAAGACGATCCAGGAAATGGCCACGGCCGCCAGCGAACTGGGGGCGACGGCTCAGAAGTTTGTCGCCGATTCGCAGCGTGCTGCAGTCAAAAGCACCGCGCAGCAGGCTGAGGCGTCGGCCGCTGAATCAGAGGCTGCGCCTGCCGAAAATGATTCTCAACGGGCGATCGACGCGATGCTCACCGATGCTGAATCGCTTTATGAATGGCTCAATAAGCTGGACGTCACGTTGCGTCAACTGGCCGCGCGCGAAGAGGGCGCGGAGGCGGCGCTGTTCGCTGCCAACCGCTTGGTCGATACGCGGCGGCTCGTGGCCGATTCGTCTGCCTGGGTGCGCCAGATTCGCGCGCATAAGGCGGGCAGCTACACCGGCGCGGCCAAAGTGGATCAGTATCGCCTGGCGATGAAGACCGACCAATTGGCAGGCAAGCTTGGCGCGCTCGAGCAATCGCTGGCCGCGCTGCTGCAGCGGCAGGATGGCAAGCTGCCTGCGCCGATCGCCGAGAAGGCCCGCGAATTCCTCGCGACGCTCGACAGGCAAGTGTCGCCAAATCAATTGGCTTCCGTCCATGCACTGCACGGCAACCAGTTGCCGCGCGCAACGCAGCGTCAAAAGGCGGCCAGCGAGGCGCTCACTAAGGCTGAACAGGCTTACGACGATTTGATGCGTCTCGCAATTGAAGAGCTTGACAAGCTGTCCGTCCAGGACCCAGTGGCCGACTTGCTGGACGATCCCACGCTGGACGAGCTCCTTGCCCAGCTCGAACACGAATTGCCGATCGACGAGCTGCTCGGCATTCCAAACCGGCCTTCGAATTTGCGAATCATCGCCGATTGGTTGCGACCGGGCAGCAGCATGGGCGGCGGCTCCGGGCAAATGGTAATGAACCAGATGCGGCAAGACGAGGAGCGTGCGCGGCAGCAGCTCAATCGGGCCTACCAGCGGGCGCTGGCTCGAGCGATCAAAGAATCGACGCCTCAGCGCATCGAAGTGCCGCGTCCGGCGAAACTTTCCGATTGGAACCGATTGGTGTCCAAACTGGGCGACCATTTGGGGCAAGGGCGCGACAAAGCGCCGCCCGAGCAGTATCGCCGCGCGATCGAGCAATATTTCTCGCAGATCAGCAGCGTCGTGGCAGAGAATGAGAATGAGTCGCAGTGACGTGCGTGAGTCTCCCATGGCATCAGTCTGTTGTCACACGTGGAGGTTGATCGGTAACAGCGCCGCGCTGCTCCTGGCGTTACTGGCAGCAATTCTTTCCCGCCGAACGAGATATTGCCAATTTTTCAGCGATAGTATGTTGCCGCGAAGCAATCGCCACGATTCGGATTTGGTTCTCCATCGGCCGCATCGCGTGACTGTGTGGATTCTTGCGTTCTTTTTGTGTCTAGCGCTGGCATCCACACTTTTGGTGGCGCAGGATACTCAGCTCTCCGGGCTGAATTTGGGCTCCGGCGCAACGGCCCGACCGCGGCGGGGCGACGATACGCCGAGCAACGTCCTCTCGGCCGCTGAATGGCAGCGCGTGGATGTGGCCGTTGAGCGAGGGCTCAATTTTCTCATATCGCAGCAGCAACCAGATGGTTCGTTTCCGACGATGCCGCACGCCCAGCCGGGCGTGACAAGTCTTTGCGTCTTGGGATTCATGGCCCACGGCCACACACCGGGCGACGGCACCTACGCGGAGCGTTTGCAGCAAGCATCCGAATTCATCATGGCTTGTCAGAAAGAAAACGGGCTGATTACGCTGCACGGTCCCGAAGGCCCGCAGATCACGCGCGACGTGAGCCATGAAATCGGCACCGCGGCGGCCTATAACCATGCGATCGCGTCGCTCACGCTTTGCGAAATGTACGGCATGGGACACGCCAACGAGCGGGCGCAGATGCAGCAGGTCATCAACAAAGCGCTCAAGGCGGCGCTAGAAATGCAGCGCTGGCCAAAGGACCAGCCGGGCGATAAGGGCGGCTGGCGCTACGTCGATGACTTCGATCGGAACGATTCGGATCTTTCGGTGACCGGCTGGTACCTCATGTTTTTGCGATCGGCGCGCAATGCGGGTTTCAACGTGCCTAAGCAGTCGATCGATGACGCCGTGGGATACGTGAGGCGCGTATTCCACAAGAATTACGGCGCGTTTGGTTATACGGTGGGCACGGGCCGCAGCCCCAGCCGTGGAACGGCAGGCGCCGGCATCCTGGCGCTCGGTCACGCTGGCTACCACAATTCCTTCGAGGCGCAGCGCACCGGACAATGGCTGATGCAATACAGCTTTGAAGTGTACAACGATAACCTCGGGCTCGACCGCGACCGGTACCACTACAGCTTGTTCAACTGCTGTCAGGGTATGTACCAGCTTGGCAGCCCGTACTGGGAGCAGTTCTTTCCGCGCACCGTGCGGACGGTGCTCGCTCATCAGCAACCCGACGGTTCGTGGGATGCAGAAAGTTACCACCGCGACCGGGCTTTCGGCAACTCGTACACGACCGCGCTTGTGCTACTGTCGCTCGGGGCGCCAAACCAGATGCTGCCCGTCTTTCAGCGGTGATTGCGAAGCGATCACGGGTTTCGCTCGCCGTGCTCCTTTCGGTATTGGCCGGGCGTCACGCCCACGGCTTCGCGGAATAACACGCTCATGTATTCGGCATGAGCGAAACCGACCTTATTGGCGATTGCGCCGAGCTTGTAGTCGGTATTGATGAGCAGCTCCTTGATGCGTCGGATGCGCACCTTGTTGATCTCGGCCTTGATCGAGCGGCCGACGCCTTTAGTGAAACGGCGCTCGAGCGTGCTGCGTGAAACCGGGACCGTGGCGACCACGTCGTCGACGGAGATGCCGTCACAGGCGCGCTCGCGGATAAACTTCATTGCCGCGGCGACTTCCTGATCGCGAATCGCCAGCACGTCGCTCGATTGCCGCGTGACGACGCGCAGCGGATCGATGAGCAAACGCGGCTCCGTGGGCACATAACCGCGCATCATCTTGTCCAGGAGCACGGCGGCTTCGAAGCCAATGCGGCGCGTGTCATGCTCCACGCTGGAGAGTGGCGGATCGGCCAGGTTGCACAAGATCGTGTCATTGTCGATGCCGACGACGGCCACTTCATCGGGCACGTCGATCTTGCACTCGCGGGCCGCGTTGAGAAGTTGTAGCGCGCGTATATCGTTGCAGGCGATAATGCCGACCGGCTTTTCCAAACTTATAAGCCACTCGGCAAGCTCCTCCTGATGCAACAGGCCACTGGCTTCAATGCGCGACGTATCGCCAGTGTGCGGGTTGGGGCTGTCGAGGGTGGCCAGTTTCATGCTACTTTCGGCAAGCAGGTGCGTGAGAAAGGTCTTGCGGCGCCGCGAGTAGTTTGCACCTTCAAAACCGCAAAAGCCGAATCGCTGAAAACCCCGCTCCAGGAGGTGCTCAAGCGCCATCCGCGTGACGAGCACGTCGTTTGTCTCGACCAGCGGCACATTGGGCATCTTATGGAGGCCGCGAAGGTCGACTGCCGGAATGTTATGCTTCACCAAGTACGAGACGATCTGCACATTCTCGACGCGAGCGATGATTCCGTCGCCTTCCCAAGATTCGATCCATTTGGGAACCGGTTCGCCGAGGTTGCGCTCGTGGAAATAGATCGACCAATTACGGTGCGCACGGGCATAGGCGGCGATGCCTGTCAGGACGCCACGTCCGTAGGCACGTGAGGATTCAACCAGCAGCGCGACTTTCTTTCGCATCGTTGTTTGAAGGAATACAGTTCGACTGAGAGAGAACTTTTTGTGCGTAATACATTTGAGCGTCGTTCCGTGCGGCGAGACGGTTAAGGGCCAGCCTGTCGTTTAGAACTGCGTTAACGCTTCACGCCTGGTGCAATTCGAGTGTGTGGCATCGACGGTCCGTTACCGACTAGTATACGTTTTTGCGTCGCCAGCGGTGCCTGAGAATCTCAATCCGTTTTCACCACGCATAGCGAGAATTCAGCATTTTCGGACGAGCGGCGCATTTGCTTCTGACGTCTGGTGACGTAAAAACGTAGGCTTTTGGACTTTTTCCTCAGTTCTTCGACGGGCGCGACGAGTCCTGGAAATCTGCTGTGGATAGTCAACTGGTTCTCTAAAGGGGTTGAACTACAGATCACCAATCCCGCACCTTCAAATCCTTGCGCGTCGGACCGTTGCGCGAATGGCCAATTGACTCTGGTCGCCGCAATGCGAAGAGAAATGCGCATCCACATCCGAGGCCGTTTTGCAGGCAATTCGTGGGATTTGCCGCAACGCTCCACGCATTCGACGAATAAGCGTATAATGCGGCCACGGGTCGGTGTCAGTAGGGCGGGACTCGGGGAATGGAACGCTACGGAGCATGAAACGAGTCGATGCGGCCGCCTTGCGAGCTGGGCGTAGTTCGATCGACCTATACCAGGCACGACGGGGTTAAACGCTTATCGTGACCATTGACTGTCGATGCGCTGGTATTTTGGGAAGGATATGGCCGAGAATCTCTCGCCGGGCCAAATCCCTCGTCGGCCGGAATACATTGAGCGAAGAGCGGCACGCGTTGGCGGCTTTTCTGCTTACGGCCTGCGTTTGGCCTATTCTCATTTCGCCGAGTTCGGCCGCCGAGATTGGCGAAGCTGAGGTGCTCTTCAACGCCGGCAAGTACGCCCAATGCGCGAGATTGGCCGCGAGGGAGATCGAGGGTGGGTCATGGGACGAGGACTGGGCGTGTATGAAAGCCAGAGCCGAGCTGGCCGAAGGCAAGTATGCGCAAGCGCTCGAAACGGTTGAAGAAGCGTTGCGGCAGCACGAGTTGAGTGCGCGGCTACTGCTACTGGCACGAACCGTCTATCTGCACAACGACCAAGAGAGGAAGGCCGACGGGATCCTACAGGAGCTGGAGCGGTTCGTAATGAGCGAGCCAGGGCGCGATTCCGGGCGGAGCGAGCGTGTCGCAGTTGGCCGCTTCTTATTGGAGCGCGGCGCCGATCCGCGGCAAGTGTTGGAATTAGTGTATGACCCGCTTCGCAAAGAGGCACCAGGGTTTACTGAGGTGTACTTCGCCACCGCCGAGCTGGCCCTGGAAAAATACGATTTCGCCCTGGCGGCGGAGACACTGCGCGGGGCACCACGCGGCGCTTCGAAGGATCCGCAATATCACTTTCTGTTGGCCCGCGCCTATGCGCCCGATGACCCTGAGCGCATGGACGCCGCGCTCACGGCGGCCTTGAAGCTCAATCCTCGGCATGTCGATAGTCTCTTGCTGCGAGTGGACCGGTTGATCGACGCAGAGCAATACGCCCAAGCCGAGGATCAGCTCCAGCAGGTTCTCGCGGTGAACTCAAATCACCCGTTAGCCTGGGCATATAAAGTCGTATTGGCCCACCTGGCGTCTGATGCCGGCGCTGAGC
>DASXWB010000884.1:0-13675 GCA_036503915.1 Lacipirellulaceae bacterium
TTGCGATCTGAGGCCTTTTGCGGCGGGCGACGTTCTAATAAATGGGTGCCGTTTGGCGGCCGAAAAGTTCAATTAGAAATCCGCTGACCTCGCCCTGTAAGGGCGAACAAAAATAGCCCAGGCCGAAGGCTCGCTGTGGAGAGGCAAGACCAACCCGAGCCTGCCGAGGCTTGGGCGCCGCCCTGGGTTCGCGTCGACCATGACTTCATCGGCCGAGCGGCAACCGTCGCCGGCCAAGAGGCGCCAACGAGGCCGAAATTGAACCGGCATCCACCGGTAACCGCCATTAATTCCGCCGCGCAGCGGCGGCAGCGCTTAGCCGTGGGCGCAGCCCACGGGAACGGGATCGCTCAAAAACATTAAAGCCGCGCAGCGGCGACACCCTTTCGTGCCGCCGCTGCGCGGCTCGCGTTTCCATATCCGGCATTCGTCCGTGGGTTATCACCCACGGCTACATGCCGTCGCCGCTGCGCGGCTCATATAGCCGAGGGCTAGATCAGCCACGGCATCAACATCACCGCGGCGATGCACCAGTACGAGACGCTGGAGGTTGAAACTTCCACAACATGGTAGCAATGTTCGCACCAGCCTTTGTGTTGAAGGTTCTTGTAATGCACCGGCCGACGGCAATTCGAGCAGAACATGCGCCACCTCGTTACCTGAGATTTCATGATCGGGCGAGTGCGGACGGCCGCTCATCAGGCCGCAAAACCACAATGCCCACTGGAAATGCGAAGGAAAAGTTTCTTGAAAAGCACCAGGTGTTGCGACGTTCTTGAGATTCAAAACTCCGTCGCGCACAGTCCCATCGCAAATCTAGATCAAACGGCGGGTTTGTCAAATCCAACTCTGCCTTCGCCACAGCCGCGTTTGCTGGGACAATTTTCCCTTGAGACGCGCTTCCGAACTTCGTTCCACCGGATTGAGAACGACCGAATCCTGCCTCCGCGAACCTGTGCCCAGCTTAGCGGGCTCGCGACAGTCCGGTCAGTTCATCCAGCAGACTATCTGCAGTTCTCAACACGGCCGCGTTGGCGCGGAAATAGTCTGCCGCCATGAACAAATCGATGAGGTTTTGTCCGATGTCGGCGTTGGAAAGTTCCGTGGCGCCGGCGACGAGCGATGCACTGCCATCCTCGCCCGGATCGGAATCGATCGGCAGCCCAGAATTTGAGCCCGGTTGAAACCGGCTGTCGACATCGGCGTCCAGACCTGAAGGATTGGTGAAGCGTGCGATGCGGATTTGGCCCAGGTCGCGGTCGACGCCGTCGGAAAATTTGCCGCGAATGCGGCCGCTATCGGTGATCGAAACGCTAACGATAGTTGCCGTGCTTCCGTCGGCGCTCTCGATGCTGGCGCCGAAGGGCACAGAGAGCGGCTGGAGCTGACCCTCTTGGACCTGAAATTGTTCATTGACTCCAAAACCCAAAAGCCGCTCGCCAGCCGCCGTGACGATTTCACCGTGAGCGTTCAAGTGAAGACTGCCGGCGCGCGTGTATGCTGGCGCACCGGTTGGACCTTCGACAATGAAGAAGCCGTCTCCCTCGAGAGCCACATCGAGTGGATTCGACGAAGCGACGATCGACCCCTGCGAAAAATCCGTAGCGATGGCAGCGACCTTCACGCCAATTCCGACCTGTACTGGATTGGTGCCGCCGCTGCGCGCGTTCGGTGCGCTGCCTGCGCGGATTGTGCTGGAGGGCTGCGTCGTGAACACGGGCCGGCTGGCCTTGAAACCGGCCGTGCGCGCATTCGCCACGTTGTTGCTCGCCACGCACACCGAAGTGGTCGCGGCCAGCATGCCGGAGACAGCCGTTTGAAGCACCGATCCAAGCGACATAAAATTCGCCAAGCGCCAAAATGTGGACGCACGTTCCCAATTGAAAAGATAGCTCATGCCGATGCCCGGCGTGAGGCGCAACATTTCACCGCCGAAAAACGCAGCCCTGTGCGTTGCCGAAAGACAACTTCGAATTCCGCGCGATGATGCGAATTAGAAACGCTGAATCCGTGAGACTTCAGCACAAGCGGCGGTATGTGAAACGCGCACGAGTTCTGTTACGAAAGTCTAACAGCGTCCAAAAGAATGAATTGAACCGCCAAGTACGCCAAGGTAGCCAAGCAAGGCGATAGGTTTTTTGCGTTTCTTGGCTGCACTTTGCTTCCTTGGCGTTCTTGGCGGTTTATGTTGCCAGGTGCTCTAAGTGTGATAATCCGCGTTGAGCCGGACGTACTCGGCTGTGAGATCGGTTGTCCAGAACCGGGCGGCGGCCGTTCCCTCTTCCAGCAGCAGCACGATGCTGGTGTCGCGGGCGGCGGCGATCGACTTGGCCGCAGCAGCCGCGTCGAAATCAACCGGGGCGCCGCGCTCGTACAGGAGCAGGCCGTTGAGATGAAGCGTCACTTTGCTGGGATCGAACGGCACGCCTGCATAACCGGCGGCCGACACGATTCGTCCCCAGTTCGGATCGGCCCCCGCGATGGCCGTTTTCACGAGCGGGCTGTCGGCGATCGTCTTGCCGATTCGCAGCGCATCTTGCCGCGTGCGGCAGCCGTGCACCTCGACGGTCACCAGGTGCGTCGCGCCTTCGCCGTCGGCGGGGATCGCCTGGGCGAGGTCTTCGCAGACTTCAAGCAAAGTGGTGCGGAAGTCAGCGAGAGATTTACCGGAAAGTGGGGCCGCCGGCGTCGGGGCGGGCACACCGCGCAGCGGGGTCGCGGCTCGCTGTGCGGCGGCGCCATTCGCCAGCAGGAGCACTGTGTCATTGGTGCTCATGTGGCCATCGACACTGATGCAATGGAACGATTCATCGACGGCATCCATCAGGGCGGATTGGGCATCCGACACTTGCAGCGCGGCATCGGTCATGACCACCGAAAGCATCGTGCTCATGTTGGGGCCAATCATCGCGGCTCCCTTGGCAATGCCGGTGACGCGCGTCGCAACTCCGCCAAGTACGACTTCGCGGCCGCGCAGCTTGGGCACCGTGTCGGTGGTCATGATTCCGCGCGCGGCATTTTCCAACGACTGCGGATCGTCGCCGAGCTGCGCGGCGGCCGCCTCGATGCCAGCCCGGATTTTATCCATCGGCAGCATCGAGCCGATCACGCCGGTCGACATGACAAGCGCTTGTTCGGGCGAGGCGCCGACCGCCTCAGCCGCCCAAGAGGCCATTTGACGTGCGTCCGCGTCCCCCTGATCGCCCGTGCACGCGTTGGCCACGCCGGAGTTGATCGCCACGACGCGGATCGATTCGCTGGGCGTGCGCTCGCGGTCGATTTTCACCGGCGCGGCGCAGACCAGGTTCTTGGTATACACGCCAACGCCGACCGCCGGCCGATCGGAGACCAGCAGCGACAAGTCGAGCTTGCCGGCGCTTCGCTTCAAGCCACAACACACTCCGGCGGCGCGGTAACCAAGTGGAAGACGAATGGACATGAAACTAGATGCTGGATGCTGGATACGGGTTGCGGGATGGCGAGCCGCGTAAGCGAGCGGAGTTGACGATATTACAACAAACCCATGGTTTCCTCGAAGCCATGCATCAAGTTGAAATTCTGCACGGCTGCGCCCGATGCACCCTTGATGAGGTTATCGATCGCACTGATCACCACGGCGCGGCCGCGTACGCTGCGCACCGTGAGATCACAAAAATTCGTACCGGCGACATGCTTCGTGCCCGGCAGCGCCGAGGCAACTCTCACAAATGGTTCGTCGGCGTAAAACTCGCGCAGTATTGCCAGCAGCGACTCGTCATCGTGGTTGGCCGTAGTCTCGGCATAGCTGGTCGTTAGAATGCCGCGATCCATCGGGATTAGATGCGGCGTGAACACAACTTCGATTGCCTTGCCGGCCACATCCGAAAGCACCTGGTCAATTTCCGGCATGTGGCGGTGTGTGCCCACACCGTATGCCAAAGCGCTCTCGTTGCACTCGGGAAAATGGAGATGCGGTTTGGGCTCGCGGCCTGCACCGCTGACGCCGCTCTTGCTGTCGATGATAATGCCGCCGGCGGAAATCACGCCGGCGCGCAGCAGCGGCGCTAGCGCGAGAATTGCGGATGTCGGGTAGCAGCCGGGATTGGCAACCAATTGCGCCGACTTGATTCGCTCGCGGTATAGCTCCGGCAACCCGTATACTGTGTCCGCCATGCGGTCGGCATCTGGATGCTCGATGCCGTACCATTTCTTGTAGGTGGCCGGGTCATTGAGGCGATAGTCGGCACTCAGGTCGATCACCTTTTTGCCGTGTGACAAAAGCTCGACTACGGCGGCGGCGCTTGCGCCATGCGGCAAGCAACAAAAAACGCAATCGGCCCGCTCTGCCAGCTGGCTTAGCGAGTGGTTCTCCAGCCGCAAATCCAACCGGCCTGCCAGCGAAGGATGCACTTCGCCCACATGGCGGTACTCGGTCTTTCGAGTTGTTAGCGCCGTGATTTGGGCCCGCGGATGGCGCAACAGGATGCGGATCAGCTCCAGTGCTGAGTATCCCGACGCGCCGAGGATTGCAACGCGAACCATGTCGAATTGTATGTTACCGATTGGACTCGTCGGACGGAACCAAGCCGCGCATTGTAGCGGTGGCCTCGCCGAATCGCCATGGGCGATGAGTTCTTGCGAAAAGGGACATTCGCGGCTCTGATGGGGTTCGCCGCAGGTCAAGCGTTCCGCCTGACGTTCGGTCGCTCAGGCTTCGATTGATCGAGAATCTGTGTCAGGCAAAGCCTGACCTGGATGCATGCTTGAAATTCTCTACAACTCCGGCCCCTGCCTCGTGGTAAACAAGCCGGCGGGGCTGTTGACGCAGGCACCGGCGGGCATCGACAGTTTGGAATCTTGGGTGAAGGACTTTTATCGCCAGCGCGAGCAGAAGGAGGGCAATATTTACCTCGGCGTGCCGCACCGGCTCGACCGGCCCGTCTCCGGCGCAATCGTTTTCGCCCGCCATGTGCGCGCTGCCCAGCGGCTCAGCGCGCAATTCGAGAATCGCACCGTGACGAAGCTCTATTGGGCGCTTGTCGAGGGCGACGTGCAGCCGGACGAGGGAACTTGGAGCGACTACCTGCACAAGCGGCACGGCATGGCGCAAGCGATCGTTGTGCCGCCCGATGATCCTCGTGGCAAGCTGGCCGTGATGAACTATCGCGTGCTGGGGCGTACCAGCGTGGGCACATGGCTGGAAATCGATTTGGAAACAGGCCGCACGCACCAGATTCGCGTGCAAGCGGCATCCCGCGGCCATCCAGTCGTCGGCGACGCGCAGTATGGCTCGACGCAACCGTTCGGCGAACAGTTTGAAGATGAGCGCCTGCGGGCAATTGCGCTGCATGCTCGTCAGCTTGGCTTCAATCACCCGATGACCGGCGAACTGGTGGATATTATTGCACCGCTTCCGCCGCCATGGCTAGCGGTTGGACTGCCGAGTGAACTGCTCAAAGAATAAATGCGCTCACGTCGCCGCCAGCGGCGTGGGATGAGTTGCGACGGAACGGCTAGTCATCTCGCTGCTACAAATGGCGGCCATTTCAAAGCAACCAATAGATTGACAGTTTCTGGGAATAAATTTAGGATGCTGTATTGACGCGCGGCCAGGGCCAATGGCTGCACCGTGGATTCGATCATGGTAGCGGGGCATGCCTGATGTAATACAGGAATGGCTCGTGAAGACGAACCGTGTTTTTTGCGTTGCCATGGCAATTGCGCTCATGCCGGCCGGCGCTGCCCAGGCTTATCTGATCAACAGTGTCTCTGTATTGCCGCCGACGCCAACTACGGCTACACCTGTAAGTCTCGATGTTTTCATGACGACGCCTGGCACCCCGGCGTTCCTGTTCGCGCCGACGACTACGTCGCTGAATGGCAATAGTTTTTCGGTCGGCGTCTTTCTCGACTCGGGACCGCTTACGGCGCTCGACACGCTAACCGAGACTGTGCCGCTAGGAACGCTGCCCGCGGGGGCTTACAACTACACTGTGACGCTCCATCCAGCGATGGACGTTCCGTTTGGTCGTGACATGCGCGTGGTGATGGGCGCGTTCACCGTGGTGCCGGAGCCTTCGGCGCTTGTTCTTGGTTTAGTCGCGGCGACTACGTCACTGATGGTACGGCGTCGTCGATCGGCGGAGTAATTGCGAACCGCCGGCCGGCACAACCGTGCCGCTCCGCTCGCCCCTGTTGATTAGGCGCTATGGAGCCCTCTTGCTCTTTTTCTTGTCGGGCTTGGAAGCCTCGGGCGACTTCGTTTCCATAGCGGCAGGTTTCGTATCCAATTTGCCTTCGGCCTTGGTGTCGCTGGCCGGCTTGTCCTTCTCGGCCGCTTTCTTGTACGACTCGCTGCGATAGTCCGTCTGGTAGAAGCCGGAGCCTTTGAACACCACGGCGGCGCCGGTGCCGAAAAGCCGGCGAAGCTTCGGCTTGCCGCACTCGGGGCATTTTTTTTTCACGGGCTCGGAGATCGATTGGAACAGCTCGAATGAGTGTCCGCAGGCGTCGCATTCGTAATCGTAGGTAGGCATAGTTGAAGGATGCAGGATTTGGGATGCGGGATGCAGATGCGCGGCCACGCCGGCCCGTTGCGAGCAGGCGTACTAATGCGCCGGTGCCCCGCTGGAAACGATTACTTGCGCCGGACGTACGACGCGCTCATGCAACTTGTAGCCCGGTTGCGTGACCATCATGACATGGCCGGCGGGCACGTCGGGCGACGGCTGTTGCAGAATCGCTGCGTGAAAATTCGGGTCAAACGGCTGGCCTTCGGCGGGAATCGGCTCGCACTGGTGCCGGCTGAGCGTCGCCATCAGCTGCTGCCGCACAAGTCGGAAGCCTTCCAATAGGTTTTCGGCTTCGCCCGCTTTCTCCGCCGCTTCGATCGCACGATCGATATTGTCGATCACGGGCAATAGGTCGCGCAGCACCGGCAAGGCCGCATATCGTCGCTCGTCGGCAATTTCACGCGACGTGCGGTTGCGCAAGTTTTGCATCTCGGCTTGCAGTCGCAAGGCACGATCGTTCGCCGCAGCCAGGTCCGCAGTGAGCTGTTCCGTATCGGACAGCGCCTCGGCAAACACCTGGTCTCCCGATTCGTGAGCGACGTCAATCGCTTCGTCTTGATTTGATTCGTTTTTGGCCATACGCACTTCTAACTTCTACAAAAAGCTCACGCAGAGGCACAGAGACCGGTGAGCAAACGGATTACATTTGCCGATTGTGGCAACTCACGCTAAAAAAGTCCCCACTGATTGCTCATATCTCCGCGCACTCTGCGCCTCTCTCGTGAGACTCTTCATTAAAAAATTGCCTACCTATTACTTTTCGATGGCCTCTTCGGCAGTGAAATAATCCTTCAGCTTGGCAAAAAAACTCTTCCGCTCCGGTGCAACGTGCTTGTGTTCCAGCTCCGCCAGCTCACGGAGCAAAACCTGTTCCTCTTTGCTGAGCTTCTTGGGCACCTCGATGATAACTTGTACCAGTAAGTCCCCGAGGCCGCGGCGCCGCGGGTCGGGCATGCCCTTGCCACCCAGCTTGAATACCTGGCCCGATTGCGTGCCGGCGGGGACCTCCAACTGACCGCGGCCTTCGAGCGTCGGCACCTCGAGCGTGGTGCCCAACGCGGCCTGCGAATACGTGATCGGCACGCGGCACACGAGGTTCTGCCCGTCGCGCTCAAACAGCGGATGCGGCAGCACGGAAATAAAGCAGTAGCAATCGCCGGGCGGCCCGCCGTTCGGGCTCGGCTCGCCCTCGCCGTTGATGCGCACGCGCATTCCCTCGTCGACGCCGGGCGGAATTTCGACTTCGGTGACGACTTTTTTCAATGTCTGGCCGCCGCCGCGGCAAATCGGGCAGGGATGCTTGACCGTTGAACCCTCGCCGTGGCAGGCGGGGCACGTGGTTTGAATGCGCACGATGCCGGCGGATTGGATCACGCGGCCTTGTCCGCGGCAGTATGTGCACACTTCCCGGCGGCTGCCCGGCGCCGCGCCCGTGCCGCTGCACTTTTCGCAGCGGTCGTGCCGGTGGAACTCGACCGACTTTCGCACGCCGTGAGCCGCCTCTTTCAGCGTAAGCGTCACATCGCAGCGCACATCGCGGCCCTTGCGCGGCTGGTTGCGGCCGCGGCCGCCGAACAAGTCGCCGAACAGGTCGCCAAACGCGGAGAAAATGTCCTCGACGTCGGTAAAGTGGTGCGCTCCAAACTGGCCGTTGAGGCCCGCATGGCCGAACCGGTCGTAGCGGCCGCGCTTGTCGCGGTCGTTGAGCACTTCGAACGCTTCGGCCGCCTCCTTGAAGCGCTCGATCGCTTCCTGATCGCCCGGGTTTTTGTCCGGGTGATACTTCACCGCCAGCTTGCGATAGGCGCTGGCGATCTCGGCGCTGGAGGCCGAGCGCTCGACGCCAAGCACTTCGTAATAATCGCGCTGCGTGGGCATTTGTAGTAGGCACACTCCGCTCGGCTGAGCTCGCGGCCGAAGCCATGTGCCGCAACTTTACGCCATTCGGCTCAGTACGAACGTGACGTGTGCAACGATTCTGCTACGGCACACCGAGTGTGCCTGCTACATAAATTCTTGCTCATTCTATGCAAACGGGCCACTTGCCCAAAGGCGAGTGGCCCGCAAACGGCTGTCAACCGTGATTTACTGTAGCCGAGGTCTGTGACCCTCGGCGGCGGGCCTCACAGAGGCCGGCTACAGTCGTGCCTTAGCGAATGCTGCCTACGACGGCCCTCTTGTCTTCGTCCTTCGAGTCGAAGCTGGTGACGAGCGCTTCGGTCGTCAGCATCAGCCCGGCGATGCTTGCCGCATTGGCAAGGGCCGTCTTCACGACCTTGGTGGGGTCGAGGATTCCGGCCTTCATCATGTCGACGTATTCGCCAGCGTTCGCATCGTAGCCCATGTTTGTAGGTTTCTGGCTGACTTCGTCGGCTACAACGCTACCGCTGACGCCGGCGTTGTCGGCAATCTGCTTGAGCGGGGCTGCGAGCACATCGAGCACGATGTCGATGCCGATCTTTTCGTCGCCCTTGGCCGTCGAGCGAGCCGCCTCGACCGCCTCTCGGCAACGCAACAGCGCCACGCCGCCACCTGGCAAAATGCCTTCTTCCACTGCGGCCCGCGTAGCGTGAAGCGCGTCTTCGACCCGGGCCTTCTTCTGCTTCATGTCGGCCTCGCTGCTGGCGCCGACCGAAATGATGGCCACGCCACCCGTGAGCTTCGCCAGCCGCTCCTGCAGTTTCTCACGGTCGTAGTCGCTCGTAGTATCCTCGATGCCTTTGCGGATTTGCTCGATGCGCTTCTGCACGTCCTCCCTGCTGCCCGCGCCCTGCACGATCGTGGTATTGTCCTTGGTGATCGTGATCTTCTTGGCCCGGCCGAGCTCGGCCAGCGTGACGTTTTCGAGCTTCTTGCCGAGGTCTTCGCTGAGCACCGTGCCGCCGGTGAGGACCGCGATGTCGGCCAGCATCGCCTTGCGGCGATCGCCGAAGCCGGGCGCCTTCACCGCGCACACGTTGAGGATGCCGCGCAGCTTGTTGACCACAAGCGCCGCCAAAGCTTCGCCCTCAACGTCCTCGGCAATGATCAATAGCGGCTTGGCCTTCTGGCTCACCTGCTCCAGGATCGGCAGAAGCTCGCGCAAATTGCTGATCTTCTTCTCGTGAATGAGGATCTGCGCGTCCTCGAGCACGCATTCCATCGTCGCCGGCTCGTTGATGAAGTACGGCGACAAGTAGCCTTTGTCGAATTGCATGCCTTCGACCAGCTCCAGAGTCGTTTCGGTCGTCTTGCCTTCCTCGACCGTGATGACGCCGTCCTTTCCGACTTTCTCCATCGCGTCAGCCAAGAGCTCGCCGATAGCCGGGTCGCTGTTGGCACTGATCGCGCCGACGAAGGCGATTTCCTGCTTGCTGGAGACCTTCTTGGACAGGCTATCGAGATGCTCGTTGGCGGCGGTCACGGCTTTTTCGATGCCGCGGCGCACGGCCATCGGGTTGCTTCCGGCGAACACGTTGCGCGTGCCCTCTTTGAAGATCGCCCGGGCCAGCACCGTGGCGGTCGTCGTGCCGTCGCCGGCCAGCGAAGAGGTCTTATCGGCCACCTCGTGCACGAGCTTGGCGCCCATGTTCTCGAAGGGGTCCTCGAGCTCGATCTCCTTGCTCACGGTGACGCCGTCTTTCGTGACGGTCGGCCCGCCGAAGGATTTGTTGATGATCACGTTGCGTCCGCGCGGTCCCAAAGTGATGGCGACCGCGTCGGCCAGCTTATCGACGCCGGCCAGCATCTTGGCACGGGCCGAATCTTCAAACATTAATTGCTTTGCCACAGTTATGATTCCTATTCGTTGAAGACCAAAATGGATCTCACGCAAAGGCGCTAAGGCGCAAAGGAAAGAGCAAAGATCAACAATTTTGGAGGCAATGCTTGGTGCTGAACAATCGAATTCTTTCCTTCACCAAGTTCCCTTTGCATTCTTTGCGTCTTTGCGCCTTTGCGTGAGACACTTCAATTAAACAACTTTCGCGAGAATGTCACTCTCGCGGAGGATCTTGTACTCTTCGCCGTTGACTTCGACTTCCGAGCCGCCGTACTTGCCGAAGATGACTTCGTCGCCAACGCCGACGGAAAGCTCGCCGCGGTTGCCGCTGTCGAGCAGCTTGCCCGGACCGACCGCAACGACTTTGCCGCGCTGCGGCTTTTCTTGCGCCGCATCGGGCAGCACAATGCCGCCGGCCGTCATTTCCTCCGCCTCGAGCGGCTCGACAACGACGCGATCATCCAGTGGACGTAGTTTGATTTTGGCCATGTTAAACTCCTGATATGTGTGTAATTGTGCTAGTTGTTTTGCTTGATAGTTGATAGTGGATAGTTGTTAGAAGTGGTCGAAGCCGACTAACCACTATCAACTAACAACTATCGCTTTCGACTACATCATGCCGCCCATGCCGCCCATTCCTCCCATGCCACCCATGCCACCCATGCCGTGGTCATGGTGATGATGGCCGCCGCCGGCCGGCTCCTCTTCCGTCTTGGGAATCTCGGTGACCAGCGACTCGGTCGTCAGCAACAGTGAAGCCACGCTGGCCGCGTTTTGCAGCGCGGTGCGAACAACTTTCGCTGGGTCGATCACGCCGGCCGCGGTGAGGTCGCCGTACTCGTCTTTGTCGGCGTTGTAGCCGTCGTATTTGCCCTTCATCTGCCGAACACGGTTAACGACAACGTCGCCATCGACGCCCGCGTTTTCGGCAATGTAGCGCAGCGGGTAGGGCAAGACGTTGGCGATGATCTCGGCGCCGTGCTTCTCGTCGCCTTCCAGCTTGAGGTTCCTGGCCGCTTTTTCCGAACGCAACAGCGCCACGCCGCCGCCGGCAACGATGCCTTCCTCCAGCGCGGCCGCGGTGGCGGCACGAGCATCGTCGAACAGCGCCTTGCGCTCCTTCAATTCCGACTCCGTGGCAGCGCCAACCTTGATCTGCGCCACGCCGCCAGCCAGCTTGGCCAGCCGCTCCTGCAGCTTCTCGCGATCGTAATCGCTGTCGGTGGCGTCGATCTCGCGGCGAATCTGATCGACCCGGCCCTCGATCGCTTTCTTTTCGCCGCTGCCTCCGATAATGGTCGTCTTGTCGTTGTTGACGGTAACTTTCTTGGCTTTGCCCAAGTCGGACAGCTTCACCGCATCGAGCTTGATGCCAAGGTCCTTGAAGATTGCGGTCGCGCTCGTGAGGATCGCTATGTCCCCGAGCATTGCCTTGCGGCGATCGCCGTAGCCCGGCGCCTTTACGGCGCAGACTTGCAAAATGCCGCGGAGCTTGTTCACAACAAGCGTCGCAAGCGCTTCGCCCTCAACATCCTCGGCGATGATGAGCAGTGGCTTGCCCGCTTTCGAGATCGCCTCGAGCAGCGGCACAAGGCTCTTGGCATTCGAAATTTTCTCTTCGTAAATCAGGATGAGCGGGTTCTCTAGCTCGGCCGTTTGATCGTCCTGGTCGGTAACGAAATGCGGCGACAGATAGCCACGATCGAACTGCATGCCTTCGACGACTTCCACCGTCGTCTCGCTGCCGCGGCCTTCTTCCACGGTGATCACGCCGTCCTTGCCCACTTTCGTGAACGCGTCGGCCAGAACGCTACCGATCGTCGGATCGTTGTTGCCGGCGATCGAGGCAATTTGCTGCAGGCGCTTTTTGTCTTTGATGTCGACCGGCTCGGCCAGCTTTTCGATCGCCTCGCTCACGGCCTGCACAGCCTTGGCAATTCCGCGGCTGAGCGCCATGGAATCGGCGCCGGCGGCAATCATCTTGAGGCCCTCGCGAAAGATGCCCTCCGCCAGCACGGTGGCGGTCGTTGTGCCATCGCCGGCAACGTCGCTTGTTTTGCTGGCGGCTTCTTTCACCAGTTGAGCGCCGAGGTTTTCGAATGGATCGTCAAGCTCGATGTCCTGGGCCACGGTGACGCCGTCTTTGGTCACCTTGGGCGAGCCCCAACCCTTGTCCAACACGGCATTGCGGCCACGCGGGCCAAGCGTGCTGCGTACGGCCCGGGCCAGCTTCTCGACACCCACCGCCAGCGGCGCCCGGGCATCATCCTCAAAGACCATCTGTTTTGCTGCCACGCGAAATTCCTCCAATCACCTGGGATGAATACTTGGCAATCGTAGAAAACGGAGCGAAAGAACGCCCCGCGATTGACTTGCAGGGTTCCCGGCCGCGGCTAGCCGATTTTGGCAGGCGCAGCGCGAGATTCGACAATATGACGCAAGCGCCGTGCCATGGCTAGGGGCGGCAGGCGCAAATGTTTGAAAGAGGCTGGTTTAGAGCCAATGTCGCGCCCGCTGAAGGCCACGCCGCTTCAGTGTATGGTGCCATTTTGGCAGAAAAACCCCGCGGCCCAAAGGGGACGCGGGGTCTGTTTTTTCTGAAGCACAGGTTTTCGCCAACGAGTAGCGAGCTTACTTGGGCTCGAACTCACCTGCATCTTTGGCGAATTGCGGCAGCTTCGCCATAAACTTCGACGGGTTAGCCGCAAATGCCTTCGGGCAATTCGGGCAGCAGAAGTAAACCTTCTTGCCTTCGTGCTCGACAGCATGTTCCGCGACGATTGGCTTGCCGCTCACCGGGCACTTGGTTTGGCGTGTGAAGGCTTCTCCCTCGCTTAGCTTGGCAAAAAGGATTTCGAGTTTGCCATCATCATCCGCCTTGTTGTACTTAGCGAGGCAGTTCTTGCAGCAGAAGCCGGCCTCGGCTTTGCCGACTTCCACCAGCGTTTCCTCGTTTACCGGCTGCCCCGTGATGGGACAGGCGACTTGAACAACTTGCCCTGTTTCGAGCAGTTGGCGGCCGACTTTCAGGGCAAACTTTTCCGGGTTGGCGGCGTACGCCTTGGGGCAATTCGGGCAGCAGAAATACACCTTCGCTCCGTTCTTGAGCGCGACGACTGAGTCTTCAATCGCCGGTTGTCCCGAGACCGGGCAAGTTGCCTCAAATTCCTTCTCCTCCGATGCGGCCGCATCCTGTCGGGCCGAAATGAACTGGCCGCCAGCAATGAGCATCGCAACGGCCAACAACATCACAATCCAGCGCGCCTTCATCGAATGGACTCCTATACACAGTTGAACGATCGTTCCAATTCAAAGATACGCCGTGTTTGGCGAGAAACGCGCCCCGATTGTAACGATCCTTCGC
>DASXWB010000885.1:0-1658 GCA_036503915.1 Lacipirellulaceae bacterium
ACGGGCAAGCGCTATGCCGAGCAACAACAGTGGGGTTTTGGATACGGAGATATCAGCGGCAACGGCACAACAGGCACGGGCATGGAGGAGCGCGGTCTGACGATCCAGGAGTACTACGACGCCAATCCGAAGGACGCAGACGGATTCGTCACGATTTCCGCGCCGCTGACCGACGGCATGGGTGGCGTCAGCGAGTGGTGGCGGTTCAGCGGCCCGTCGTTCATGTTCGCCAGCGGCAGCGGCGCCTTTCAACAGCAAGTCACTATCCCGGGTGATGCGTTGCCCGACTTCAACGACTTCGAGGACCTTGCACCGAACGGTGTCGTGCAATTTCACATGCAAAGCGCCTACGATGCGAATTTCCGTGCGCGGCTCCACATGGACGTGAAGCGTATCAGCGTCGTGCCAATTAACCCCACCGCGGGCGAGGTGGCACGTCTGGATGCCCGAAGCGGCATTGGCCGGCGATTCGGCACGCCGTTTAGCACGCAGACGTCGCCTGACGGCCAGACGACCGTCGACAACGCGATCACGCACGAGGGTCAAACAGTCGTAATTCGCGAAACGGATCAGTTGCAGCGATTCGACCAAAGCGGTTTTACAAACTTCATCATCAACACGGACGATGACGACACGCTAGGCGGCTTCGGCACCTGGCAAGACCACCTGGTTCAGACGTTTGACGGGACACAAGCCACGCTGGAGGTGCGCGGGCGATTGACGGCCCCGTTGGATGCGGAGCATGCCACTCAAATCGATGTGATTCTAAACGACATCGACGGTGCCGATACGGGGCCGGGGACAGGCGGCGAAGAATATAAGTACTTCATTGATCTGAACGACTTCAACACGTCAACGTTAACAACCGTATCCATTCCACTCCCCGAATTCGATCAGCGGCTGCAAGCGTTTGAACTAGTGAATACGGGCGACGAGTCGCTGAGCGATTTCAACCTGTATTACATGGGCGTATTGACGGCGCAGGGCGGCGGCCTGGTGGACGTGGAGCTCGAGTACATACGCGTCGTTTTGCCGACGCCGGATTTGGGCGGCGATTTCAATAGCGACGGCAGCGTGGACGCGGCCGACTATGTCGTGTGGCGTAAGAACAACGGCACGACCGAGGAATACAACGAATGGCGGTCCAACTTCGGTGCATCATCCGGCGGCAGTGGTTCTCTTGTGTCTGGCAGCGGTGCGGTGCCGGAGCCGTCAACGTGGCTGCTGGCGCTGCTGGCCGCCGGTGTCGTGGGGCTAAGCCGCCGCATCTGAACTCGTTGGAAGTAGGAGCAATCTGCCATGAAGCGAAAAGCGAACGGCGGCGGATTCACGCTTGTCGAGCTATTGGTCGTAATTGCGATCATCGGCATCTTGGTGGCGCTGCTCCTGCCGGCAATTCAGGCTGCGCGCGAGGCCGCGCGCCGCGCCAATTGCTCCAGCAACCTCAGGAATCTTGCACTGGCCGCGCTAAACTACCACGATCAGCGCAAGCACTTTCCGATCGATGAAGATTATTACAGTGGCAACTCGGTCATGGATGTAAACGTTGCATCGCAGACGTTTCAATACGTGCCACGAAACAATTTTGGGGTTCCGCCGGAAGGGCTTGACGGTGGCGGATGGATTGCACGGGTTCTGCCCTATTTGGAAGAACAGCC
>DASXWB010000886.1:0-2706 GCA_036503915.1 Lacipirellulaceae bacterium
GAAGCTGCCATTCTATCACTCTGTCAGCAGCGCTTTGTAACGGATCTGTATCAAGACATCCTCAGATTAGCTGAGGCCTTCTGTGCTGTCGGAGGTGTAAATGGACCGAGCATTAGCAAATTGTGCCCGTCGGCCGCCGCCATGGTGACGGCGCGCTTGGCCAACAGACCGGCCGTTTAGAAAACCTTGGTTTGATGGAGTTTTCTTCGCGGCAACGATGCCGAGTGTCAGACCCGAGCGCGGGGGATGAGTTCTTGACACTCCTAGACAGCGCCATCAAACGTACGAGTTTTTCAGAATCGCGGCGCGTATCAACATCGGTCGGTTTTCGACTTGTCTCACAGCATGACGAGTTTTGGAACTCTTCGATGCTGACCCACGACGGACTCGTCTCCCAAATTGAGCGCATGGCACTTTCCCAATCCATCGCAGGAGTGCGCCACCAGACGCACTTTTTGCGTACCATCGTCCCTGGTTTAGGTCGTGAGCATCTCCACCGCACTGGTGACTCGAATTGGTGTGGTCGGCAGGAGCGTCCTACGTGCACACGATGTGGCCCACCTTTTTCTGGAAAACAGTGAGTGTTGGCGGGTGTCACACATTAGAGAGTACAATAAGGCCACGATGTTCGTCGACGATGACGACGGTTGTCACGTTGGTTCATAATCCATACGGCAGATTCCGAAGTAAGACGACCTTGATTCTACTGCCGATAGAAGCGGAAAATGGACGGAGATTCCAAAGTCCTACGCAAGCGATGGATTTCTATGAATGAGTGCCGATGGGTGAAGCCGTTCGCCGTACTGGCTTTCTTGTTACAGACTCAAGCCCTGCCGCAGTCCGATGTCGCAGTCGAAATCGATCCGGTCGCGCCGTTTGATCTAACCACATTGGACGGTTCAACGGTTATGATCTCCGCGAAGGAAGATCGCGGAGTCACGGTCGTCTGCTTCTTGGGAACGGAATGCCCATTGGCGCGGTTGTATGCGCCGCGTTTGGCCGAGTTGGCTGAGCAGTTTGCGGCGCATGGCGTTCAGTTTGTCGGATTCGATAGTAACTGCCAGGATTCGGCTGACGAGCTTCAACGTTTCGTTACGGAATTCCATCTTCCTTTTCCAGTCGCCAAGGACCGGAACAACGTCGTCGCTGACAAGTTTCACGCTGAGCGGATGTGCGAGGTGTTCGTCTTGGACAATACGCTGCGCATCCGCTATCACGGTCGAATCGACGACCGGTATCGACCTGGCATCGCCAGAACTGTGACCACGGTTCGCGACGATTTGCGGATTGCACTGGAGGAGTTGCTCGCGGGCAAGCCCGTCAGTGTGCCTGAGACGGATGTCGCCGGTTGTCTGATTGGAAGAGTGAGGCAGGGCACCGAAAACGCGACGTTTACGTATTGCCGCAACGTCGCCAGGATTCTGCAAGCGAATTGCGTCGAGTGTCATCAGGCCGGCGAAATTGGGCCGTTCGCGCTGACCGACTACGACGAAGTCGTCGGCTGGGCCGACATGATGGTCGAGGTGATCGACGACGGCCGGATGCCTCCGTGGCATGCGAGCCCGGACCACGGTCGATTCGCCAACGCGCGCCTCATGTCCGAATCTGATAAGCAGGTGCTACGGGAGTGGGTCGCGGCGGGAGCGCCGTACGGCAACGCCGCCGATCTGCCGCCTCCATCGCCGCCGGCCAGGAAGTGGCATCTCTCGCGCAAGCCCGATCAAGTAATTGCTATGCGCGATCGCCCGTTCGTCGTACCCGCCGAGGGGACAGTGGAGTATCAATATTTCGTCGTCGATCCCGGCTTTAAGGAAGACGAGTGGGTGACTGGCGCACAAGTGATCCCTGGCTGCCGCTCCGTGGTGCACCACTGCATAGTCTTCGTGCGTCCGCCAGATGGCCAAGAATTTCGCGGCGTGAGTTGGCTCACCGCTTACGTTCCGGGACAGCGTGTCGCCATGCTGCCGCCGGGTTACGGCAGGCACGTCCCCGCCGGCTCGCAGCTTGTATTTCAGATGCATTACACGCCCAACGGCAGCGAACAATCGGACCTCTCGCAGGTAGGTCTGATGTTCGGTGACGAATCGGAAATTACGCACGAGCTTTATTCGCAGATCGGCCTCGAGCAGGAATTTGAGATCCCCCCGCACGCGGCGAACTATACGGTCACTGCCTCGCCACGCCGGCTGCCAGAACATGGAACGCTGCTCGCCGTCGCACCGCATATGCACTTGCGCGGCAAGTCCTTCCGGTTGATTTCACGGCAAGCCGATGCGGAACCCATACTCCTCGACGTGCCGCGATATGACTTCAATTGGCAGCACGTTTACGAGTTCGCCAAACCGCTGCCGTTGGAGTCAATCGGCAAGCTGAAGTTTATTGCGACGTTCGATAATTCCGATTCCAATCCGGTGAATCCCGACCCCACGCAGCATGTCACTTGGGGCGATCAAACCTGGGAGGAAATGGCAGTGGCATTTTTCGAGATAGCCGTACCGCGCCAGGACACTCAGGATGCGAAGCGCCAACCAGTGACGACGGCGGTGGAACTCGACCAGCGTGATGAACGAGTGCAGCGGATCACGACGCAATTCTTTGCCAGGTTCGACGCGAACACGGACGGCCAGATCCACCGCTCGGAACTCCCCCTGTCGACGGAGCGGTTCGGTCTTTGGCAATGGGATGAAAACGGCGACGGACGTCTCA
>DASXWB010000887.1:0-7427 GCA_036503915.1 Lacipirellulaceae bacterium
GCAGGTATTCGGCGCCACCGTGTTTGCCGTGAATTCATCGTATGATGATGCGTACGACCTGTGCACGAAGGCTTGCCATGAGTTCGGCTGGTACAATCGCAACTGCGCGATCAACCCAGTGCTTGTAGAAGGTAAAAAAACGGCGGGGCTGGAAATTGCTGAGCAGTCGAGCGGCTTTGGCGGCGTGCCCGATTGGGTTGCGGTGAGCGTAGGTGACGGCTGCACTATCGCCGGCATCTGGAAGGGCTTGCAAACGATGCGCGAACTGGGCCTGATCGACGGGCTGCCGCGGCTACTGGGCGTGCAATCCGCCGAGGTGAAGCCAATTGAATACGCGCTGCGGCATGATTCAATCCCTGAGCAAACCGATGGCACGACGATGGCCGACAGCATCGATGTAAAAGTACCGCGCAACTGGCGCAAAGCGGTGCGGGTAGTGCGCGATTCCTATGGTGAGATTGTCATCGCGAGCGACGAGGCAATTTTGGATGCGATGCGGCTGGCGGGACGAAATGGCGTGTTCGCGGAGCCGGCCGCGGCGGCGGCGCTGGCCGGCGTGGTGGCGGCCGTCGATTCGAAAATGATCGCTCGGCATGAGAGAGTGCTGGTTATGATTACCGGCAGCGGACTCAAGGACACGCGCAGCGCGATCCGCGCCGCCGGCCGACCGATCGCGATCGAACCCGATGTGGCGGCCGTGGCAGAACAATTAGAAGATTCAATGCATTTAACGAACCACAAAGGGCACTAAGGACACAAAAAAAGACCAATCTAGGAGGTAGCAGCCGTAACAGAAATGGTGTATCGGCCCTCATCTTTACTTTGCTACGTCCGCTTTCTCCTGTTCAAAGTCTTTCGATCATCTTGGTGTCCTTCGTGATTTTCGTAGTTCAATTGCAATCGAAGCGGATGGAAGAACATCAATGGCTGTCGACGAAGGTGTTTTGTCGAGGACGATTGAGCGATTTCGCGAGCGGCGGGTTCTGCTGCCGACGTTTGCCGAGATGCGCAACCCGTCGACGGCGCCCGCGCCGATCAAGCGGCGGCTGAAAGAAGTCGGACTGTGGGACGTCGATCCGGCGAACCTGTTTCGCATCACCTGGAAGAATGAGCCGGTCGAGCATGGCGGCCTTTTCAACGACGGCAACTGGATCGAGTTTCCGCCGGCGCTGACGGGCACCCGCGCGCGGATCATCGGGCTGGTTGGAAAATGGTTTCCGACGGGGGCGCACAAAGTCGGGGCGGCGTTCGGGTGCCTCGTGCCGAAGCTGGTAAGCGGGCAGTTCGATCCCACGCGACACAAGGCGGTCTGGCCGAGCACCGGCAACTTTTGCCGCGGCGGCGCGTTCGACTCCGCGCTCGTGGGCTGCACTGCGGTCGCCATCCTGCCCGAGGAGATGAGCCGCGAGCGGTTCGCCTGGCTTGAGGATATCGGCGCGGAAGTGATTTCGACGCCGGGCTGCGAATCGAACGTGAAGGAGATTTACGACAAGTGCTGGGAGATTCGACGCACGAGGGCCGATTGCGTGATCTTCAATCAGTTCGAAGAGTTCGGCAACGCGGTATGGCATTATCATGTGACGGGGAAGACGATAGACGAGGTTTTTCGCGCGCTAGACGAACCCTCCGCTGGCCGCTCTCTGAAAGGGACGCGGAGCTCGCTGCGTTTAGCCGCATGCGTCTTCGCCACCGGAAGCGCCGGGACGATCGCTGCGGGCGACTTCCTGCGCACTGTGCACCCGCAGGTTCGCGTCGTCGCAGCGGAGGGATTGCAATGCCCTACGTTGTATCAGTTCGGCTTCGGCGGCCATCGCATTGAGGGCATCGGCGACAAGCACGTCCCTTGGATTCACAATGTGCGGAACACGGACATGGTGGCAGCTGTCGATGACGCGCAGTGCCTGGCGCTTTTTCGGTTGTTTAATGAACCAGTTGGGCAAACGCACCTCAATCACACGGTGCCCGATGATGTGATCCAGAAGCTGCCGCTGGTCGGCATCTCAGGAATTTGCAATCTTGTGGCGGCCATCAAAACGGCCAAGTATTACGATCTGGACGGCAGAGACGTGATTTTCACTGTTCTCACCGATTCCGCCGACATGTACGCGAGCCGATTGGAAGAGCTGGCATCGCAGCACGGGCCCTACACCGCTGATCAGGCCACATATGACAAAGCGCGATATCTCGATGGAATCGCCGCCGATCACGTTCGCGAGCTTACGTATCACGATCGCAAGGCGCTGCACAACTTCAAGTATTTCACGTGGGTCGAGCAGCAAGGCCGCACGGCCGAGGAGCTGCGCGAGCTGTGGCAACCGGAATTCTGGGAGCGCACTTTCGCGCAGGTTGACGAATGGGACGAACATATCAAGGCGTTCAACGAGCGATCGGGCGTACTGGACTTGCTTTAATTTGAGTTTGTTAATCACAAAGGTCACTAAGGACACGAAGGATTCTGTGTATTGCGATTCTAACGTGACTCAAAGCTCGCAATGTACGTGTGCGTGGTCGGGGCATTGGGATGCGGTGTAATTCGTATCTGCATCTTCGTGTGCTTCGTGCACTTTGTGGATAATCGTTCCGGTATGGCCACACTTTTTCGCGATGCACTGCTGGTTCAACTCGACCCGCCAAGCGTGGCGGCCGGCGATTTGCGCGTGGCGAATGAACGCATTGCGGCCATCGGCGATGACATTCAGATCGAGCAAAGCGACGAACTCATTGATTGCGGCGGGGCCGTGCTCATGCCCGGGCTGGTGAACGGGCACACGCATTTGTATTCGGCCCTGGCGGTTGGCATGCCGCCGCCGCCCCGGCCGCCGCGCAACTTTCACGAGATTTTGCAGCTAGTTTGGTGGCGGCTCGATCGGGCGCACACGCTGGAAAGCATCGAAGCCAGCGGACAAATCGGCGCGCTGGCCGCGCTGCGCTGCGGCACGACGACGCTCATCGATCATCATGCGTCGCCGAATGCGATTGACGGCAGTTTGTCGGCGCTTGAAGGGGGGATCGCGGAAGTGGGCTGCCGTGGCGTGCTGTGCTATGAGGTGACGAATCGCAACGGGCCGGATGGCGCTCGGCAAGGCCTGGCCGAGAACGAACGTTACGTGACTGAGTGCGGTCGACGCGCGGACGGACGGTTTGCGGGCATGGTCGGTGCCCATGCGAGCTTTACATTGGAAGAGGATTCTCTCGTTGCCTGCGTCGATCTCGCGAAGCGCAAAACCGCGGGTGTGCATATTCACGCGGCCGAAGACCCGATGGATGAGCGAGTCACGCGCCAGCGGTTTGGCTGCGGGCTCATCGAACGCTTTGAACGCGTTGGCCTGATGGAAGTGTCAGGGACGATTCTGGCGCACGGGACGCACTTTTCTGATAGCGACTTCACGGCGATCAACCAGTGGCATGAGCGCATCGCGCTGGCACACAATCCGTCATCGAACATGAACAATGGCCTCGGATACACGCCCGTTGCTAAGCTCATGCGGCCGCCGCTATTGGGCACCGACGGCATTGGTGCCGACATGTGGCGTGAAGCGCGTGTCGCCGAATTCAAGAGTCACGATGCCGGCCTGCCGCTGCAATTCGACGCATCTCTTAAAATGCTATCGCAAACCGCGCGCGTGGCATCGAATTGCCTTGGCATGAAGCTCGGAGTGCTTGAAGCGGGAGCGGCCGCAGATCTTTTGCTCACCGATTATCGCCCTGCCACGCCGCTAAGGGCCGATACGCTGGCCGCTCATTTCTTGTTCGCGATGGGGCCTGAATTTGTGCGGAGCGTGATGGTTGCTGGCCGCTGGTGTCTCAAGGACCGAGTCGCGGTCGCATGCGATGAAGCATCGATTCGAGCTAATGCGGTGAACGTGGCTCGTGCGCTTCACGAACGGATGGCGGCAATGTAGCAGGCACACCAGGTGTGCCGCAACCTACGACAATTTTTGCGCCAATCGTGTTTTCGCCACCGCACACGGAGCATGCCTGCTACATTCAGAACGGTCGCTCGCGCATTGTTGAGGCAAGGATCGCTTTGGCAGTGTGCAGGCGGTTCTCGGCCTCTTGGAAGACGATTGATTGAGGGCCGTCGATCACCGCGTCGGTGACCTCGGAGCCGCGGTCGGCCGGCAGGCAGTGCATGTAAATTGCGCCGCTCTTTGCGAGCTTCATGCGGCGCTCGTCGCAAATCCAGTCTTTGTATTTGGCGTTCACTGCGAGGCATTGCCGCTGATTCTCGGCGACCTGTTCTTTGGTTTTCGCCTGCTGCCGAGCAAGCATCAGGTCGTAGACTCCCCAACTCTTCGGATAGAGAACATCAGCGCCCCTGAAGGCGGCATCCATATCGTCGATGATTTCGAAACGGCCGCCGCTCCTCGCCGCATTTGCCCGGGCAGCCTCCACGGTGCGATCGATAAGCTTGTACCCGGGCGGGTGGGCCAGCGTCACATGCATGCCGAAGCGCGTCATCAGGGTGATGAGCCCCTGCGGCACGCTGAGCGGCTTGGCGTAGGAGGGAGCGAACGCCCAACTCACCGTCATCTTGAGGCCTTTCAGGTTTGTCCCGAACTTCTCGCGGATCGTCATGAGGTCGGCAAGCGTCTGCGTGGGGTGATCGACGTCGCACTGCATGTTGATGATCGGCACGTTCGTCGCGGCGGCCATGCGGCGCATGTACGTGTTGCCCTCGCCCAGCACCAGGTCGTGCCGGATGCAGATGCCATGGCCCATCGCGGCCAGGATGCGGCCGGTGTCCTCCGGCGTTTCGCCATGGCTGATTTGCGTGGCGTCGGCATCGAGAAAGTGCGCATGCCCGCCGAGCTGCGTCATGCCGGCTTCGAAGGCGTTGCGCGTGCGCGTCGACTTGTCGAAGAAGAGGAGGAAGGCAGTCTGATGCGGCAACAGAAGCGTCGGCTCGCCGCGGTGGAATTTTTGCTTCAGCTCGGCAGCCGTATTCAACAGCAGCTCCAGCTCATCGTCGGAGAGGTCCTGCGTTTCGATGTAATCTTTGCCTTTTAAGTTGGCCATATCTCATTCTTTGTATCGGAAGGTGTCTCTCGCAAAGGCGCCAAGGCGCAAAGGATGGACAGATGCGTTTCGATTTGCCTTTGCGCCTTAGCGCCTTTGCGAGAGATTTCGTATTAGTTTTTTTCTCGTTTGAACTTAAGAGGCTTTCCGTCGCCGCGGCCTGCGGCGACGTCACAATACGTTGGGCCGAACGCGGCGTAGAAGGCTGCGCAGTTTACGAGCTGCTCGATGGGGACCGAGTCGTTCACTGTGTGGGCGACGCTTTCGGGCGCTGGGCCGAAGCCGACGCAGGGGATGCCGAACATGCCGGCGATCGATACCGCGTTCGTGCTGAACGTCCAGCGATGCACCGTGGGCGGCTTGCCGAGCACTTCGTGATGCGTTCGCACGGCCGCCTGCACTGGCAACGAGTCTTCCGACTCGCACCACATTGGAAAATATTTTTCTGTTTCGTACACGAGGCCGGTGTAGCTGGGGCGCGAATAACGCAGCACTTCGACTTTCGCCTCGACGCCGGCGCGCTTGATCGCATCCTTCACCTCGGCAACAGCCGACTGCTTTGTATCGCCCACGGTGAGCCGGCGGTCAAGATGAATGTAGGCCTGACCGGGCACGGCACAAACGCTGGGCGTTTTGCAGTCGATGTACGTGACGGCGATCGTGGCTTTGCCCAAAAAGTCATCTCCGTGAAGCCGCTCGTTCATGGCTTCGATTTCGCGGACGATGCGGGCGATTTTGTAGACCGCGTTGTCGCCTTTTTCCGGCATGGAGCCATGGCAGGAGCGGCCCAGACAGGTGACGCCGATTTCCATCCGCCCGCGCTGGCCGCGGAGGATCTTGCAATCTGTCGAATCGGTCACAAGCACGACGTCGGGGCGAATCTTGCCTTCGTTGAAGATGTATTGCCAGCACAATCCGTCGCAATCTTCCTCCATCACGGTGAACGTCATCAGCAGCGAGAACTCATCGAGCGGCACGTTGAGGTCGCGCATAATTTTCGCGGCGTAGACCATCGCGGCGATTGCCCCCTCCTGATCGCCGGCGCCGCGGCCCCAAACTTTTCCATCGGCCAGCTTGCCTTTGTAGGGGTCGTGCTTCCACTCGCTGCGTTCACCGACGCCGACGGTGTCGACATGCGCGTCGATGGCGATAAGCTTCTTGCCGCGGCCGGGTTTGCCGATTTGCCCCAGCAAATTGCCCAAGCCGTCGGTCCAAATCTTGTCGAATGCGCCGACCGCCTCCATCTCTTTTCGGATCCGTGCGATGACCGGCCCTTCCTCGGCCGACTCGGATGGAATGGCCACCATTTCGCGCAGGAAGCGGACCATGTGCTTTTCATACTTGCGGGCCGCATCAACGAATCGTTTCGATCGGGTCATAATCATCAACCTGGCAACGCCATCGCCAGTTCGATCTTGCTTTGTTTGCGATTTCGACAACGACTAATTTGAATCGAACTGCTGGACGGCATCAAAGTGCTGAGCCTCGTCGACGTGCGGTGTAAATCCTGGCGTAAAAACGCCTTTTAGCATTAATCCAAAAAGCCAAAGCACAGCAGCCCGCCCAAAGACGTAAATTGGATGCGGGCCGTTGAGTTGCCATATAACGACGCTTACGATTGCAAGGCCGCCGAGCGCGAGCTTTGCCGAGCGTTTTGCATTGTTACGTTCCATTTGACATTATTCGGTAGTCCCAAGAAGTCTTGAAAGAGGGCAGATTCTATGCGAAACTTAATATCGGTGGAAGGAGAGTCTGGGCCGCCGCTTGCGGGCGATTCCTACCAGGCATGAGTTGGCCACCACGCCGCGGACAGGCGCGTCGACCGCCGAGTCACGGCTGCTTCTATCCATGAGGCCAACCACCATGACGGCAATTACGGAATCCCACGAGGCCGTCCGTCAGCTTTCCTGCCGCGTCAACGGCGAGGCGGTGCAGCTTAACCTGCCGGACGACTCCGAGCTCACGCTGCTCGATGTGCTGCGAGATTTTCTGGGCATCACCTCGCCCAAGAACGGTTGTCAGCCCCAAGCGCAATGCGGTTGCTGCACGGTGCTGATGGACGGCAAGCCGGTGCTGGCCTGTGCGCTTGCGCCAGCCAAGGCCGAGGGCAAGTCAATCACGACGCTGGAGGGCCTCGACGACGAACATCGGCAGCAAATTGCCGAGTCGTTCGTGCGCTGCGGCGGTGTGCAATGCGGCTTCTGCATTCCGGGCATGGCGATGCGGGCCATTGGCCTGTGTGAAAAGAATGCCGCGCCGACGCGCGGCGAAATTGCCGCTGCGCTCAAGCCCCATTTATGCCGCTGCACCGGCTATACGCAGATTGTGGATAGTATTGAAATGTACGCTTGCCTGCGCCGTGGCGAGGGCAATGGACATCCGCGTCTCGGAGAGTCGCAGGCACACGT
>DASXWB010000888.1:0-7061 GCA_036503915.1 Lacipirellulaceae bacterium
CGGCCCGGAGCGCGTGCTGGACGCGCATTCCGATTTGGCTGTGTACGAATGCGACGCGTTCGTCATAGAAAAGCACTGCCCCTCGGTAGCCGTGTTTCCGCAAAGCACGGCGGAAGTCGCCAGGATTGTCCGGCTTTGTAATCAGCATGGCGTGCCGTTTGTGCCGCGCGGAGCTGGAACGAGCCTGGCCGGCGGCGGATTGCCGGTCGGTGGCGGCGTGATGGTTGTGCTGACGCGAATGCGCGAAATTCTGGAGGTCAACCTGCGCGATCGCTTCGCGGTGGTCGAACCGGGCGTCGTGAACGCGGCCCTTAACCGGCACCTGTCCGGCACCGGCTTTCACTACGCACCCGATCCGTCCAGCCAGGGCGCATGCACCATTGGCGGAAACGTGGCCACCAACGCCGGAGGTCCGCACACGCTCAAGTACGGGGTCACGGTGAACCACGTCCTCGGTGTGGAAATCGTCACGGCCGACGGCGATATCGTACAGATCGGCGGACCGGTGGAAGACATGCCCGGCCCGGACCTCGTCGGCACGATTGTGGGCGGCGAGGGCACGCTCGGCATCGTCACGAAAATCTGGGTACGCCTCACGCGGAATCCCGAAGGCTGCCGCACGATGCTCGCCGTGTTCGACTCGGTCGACGACGCCACGCAAGCCATCAGCGGCATCATCGGCGCGGGGATCATTCCCGCCGCGTTGGAGATGATGGATCAGGGCATCCTGGTCGCCGTGGAAGCCGCGTTTCGCTTCGGCTTTCCGCTTGATGCCGAGGCCATTCTTCTGATTGAGGTCGACGGTCTTGAAGTCGGCCTGGATGCCCAGCGCGACCGCGTTGCGGCGATTTGCCGAGAGCGCGGCGCGCGCGAGGTGCGTTTTGCCGCCGACGCCAACGAGCGATTGCAACTGTGGAAGTGTCGCAAGCAGGCCTTCGGCGCGATCGGCCGGCTGAGCCCGAGCTATTGCACGCAGGACGGCGTCGTGCCGCGAACCAAGCTGCCGGAGATCCTCCGCCGCATTCGCGAAATCGGCCGGAAGTACGACATCAAGATCGTAAACGTGTTTCACGCGGGCGATGGGAACCTGCACCCAATCCTGTTGTTCGACGAGCGTCAACCCGACCAGATCAAGCGCGTCCTGGCGGCTAGTGATGAAATCCTCGATGAGTGCCTGGCCTGCGGCGGCAGCGTCACGGGCGAACACGGCATCGGTCTTGAGAAACTGAGCTTCATGAACCGCATGTTCACGAATGAGGATCTCGATGTGATGAGCCGGCTGCGGGACGCGCTAAACTCCAATGGCCTTTTGAGCCCTGGAAAATTGTTGCCGACCGCCGGCGCCTGCGGCATGGAACAAGTTCATCCGGGCCGACGCGCGGCACTGTAATTCGAGATTGCAATCATTCTAAATCATGGCGTCAGCCACCGAATCATTGACCAACAGTGAGACAATCGTGCCGACGTCGTCGGCTGGTGTTGCTGATGCGGTGCGCTCGGCGCACGATGCAAGGCAGCCTGTTTATCCGCTCGGCGGACGCACCGCGCTGGACTACGGCATCGCGCCCGCGCGCGAGGGAGTTGGGCTCGATCTAACAGGCCTGGGCAAGATCGTCGATTACACGCCGCGCGACATGACAATTCTTGTCGAAGCCGGCGTGCGAATGGCCGATCTGACGGCCACACTGGCAGCCGAGGGACAGCAGCTGCCGATCGACGTGCCGCGAGCCGACGAAGCGACGATCGGCGGTGTCGTGGCCACCAACTGGAATGGCCCGCGACGTTACGGGCACGGCACGATTCGCGATTACGTCATCGGCATCCACGCCGTGGACGGCCGCGGGGTTTCGTTCAAAGGCGGCGGCCGCGTCGTGAAGAACGTCGCTGGCTACGACTTCTGCAAACTGCTCACGGGCTCGCTCGGTACGCTGGCCGTCATCACGCAGCTGGCGCTCAAACTCAAGCCGCTTCCCGAGCGATCCGTGACGGTGAGCGCCACGTGCCGGGATCTAGGCAGCGCTGAGGAAATTCTGGCTCGTCTTGTCAAACTTCCCGCGCCTCCAGCAGCGATCGACCTGCTGATTGGCGCTGACTGGTCAGTTCGGACATTGTTTTCGTCAACGAGATCGGCTTCAAGCCCATCGAACACAGGTCCATTCGTCGTCGTGCGGGCTGAGGGAACCGAGCTTGAGGCGGCTTGGCTTGCGGACCAGATCGTGCGCGAACTTGCACAATCTGGGGCTATCGCAGCCTGCAAGATCGAGCAGGCTGACGCTGATGCTCTTTGGGACAAACAAATCGAATTCGCCGATCGTGGCGCAAGCGGCAGCGATGATGACTCGCCGATGGTTGTAAAGGTTGCAGTGCCCCCGAGCGGTGTCACGCAAATGATTGCCGAGCTAATAACGTTCGATTCGGAGTGCCGCGTCCAAGCTCACGCTGGAAACGGTATAATCATAGCGCGTCTTAGTCGATTCTCGCAGGCCGACGTGGGCCGGGTGCTCCTAGGCAAGCTGCGTCCTGCTGCCGTCCGACAAGGCGGCAGTCTCGTCGTTCTGAATACCACACTGGAAGGGCTCACGCCTCACGCGGTTTGGGGCGGCCGAACCGACGCCACTGTGTTAATGGAGCGCATCAAGCGGAAGTTCGACCCGAACAACATTCTAAATCCAAGTCGCTTTATATTCTGATTCGCCACAGAGGACACAGTGCTCACAGAGAGGGAATTGGAGACCTATTTGAGATGAAGGATGAAGCATCAAGGATGCCGGGCTGCATCACTTATTCCCTCGTTGGTTGCATTGTCGAACTCTGTGTACTCTCTGTTCTCCGTGGCAAATAAATCGTGCCTGAATCGCCAACAAACTCGGACGTGGACCTCCAGACCAGCGCGGTGCTCGACTACCGCAAGCTGCTGAGCTGCGTCCACTGTGGTTTGTGCACCTCGGCATGTCCCACGTACGTCGAGACCGGTGACGAAAACGAAAGCCCGCGCGGCCGGATCTATCTGATGCGCGGCGTGACCGACGGCCGGCTCGAGCTGAACGATCGCGTCCGCGGGCACTTGGACCTCTGCCTGGATTGCCGGGCATGCGAAACGGCGTGCCCTTCCGGCGTTGAGTATGGCAAGCTCATTGAGCCGTTCCGCATGGCGATGGATGCCACCGCCGAGCAATCTCGGCGACGCGACTGGTTCCATCGTTATATCCTGTTCGGACTTTTCCCGTACGCGAAAAAGCTTCGCCGCGCGCTGATGCCGGCTCGCATTGCCCAGCGAACCGGCCTGCTGCGCTTGCTCGAATTGACGCGCGCGACACGGCTGCTTCCTCGTGAGCTGCAGCGGATGATCGAGATGCTGCCGCCGCCGCGGCGCAATGAAGGCCCGCTGCCAGAATTCTTGCCCGCAATTGGGCGTCGCCGCGCTTCGGTGGCGCTCTTCACTGGCTGCATTGGCGACGCCATGTTCCGCCATGTGAACTGGGCGACCGCGCGGGTGCTGCAGCGAAACGGCTGCGATGTGCATGTGCCGCCAAACCAGGTGTGCTGCGGGGCGATTCATTTTCATGCCGGGTCGAGTGAGCCGGCCCGCGCATTTGCCGACCAGAACGTGGCCGCCTTTCCCGTCGGCCGCTTTGACGCCGTGGTCAACAACGTTGCCGGCTGCGGATCGATGCTCAAGGAATACGGTCACAACTGGCAGGATGCCAGGCAAGGCGACCGTGCCGCGTGGGCCGCCAGCGTCCGCGATGCCAATGAGTTTCTCGATCAGCTCGGCCTGGTCCAGCCTGAAGGTGAGGTCAGGACAATCGCCACCTACCACGACGCGTGCCATTTGCTGCATGCCCAGAGAATTCGCGACGCACCGCGGCGATTGCTTGCGCAAATCCCGGGCCTGGAGCTGCGCGAGCTGCCGGAGACCGAGCTATGCTGTGGAGCCGCCGGCACGTACAACCTCACCCAGCCGGAGATGTCGGACCGGTTGAGCCGCCGGAAATTGGCGAATATTGAGAGAACAGGGGCCAATCTCGTGATCACAGCGAATGCGGGCTGCGCGCTTCAGATCGCCCGGGAAGCCCGCCGGCAGAGCCAGCGACTCACGGTAGCCCACCCAATGGAGTTATTGGACTGGAGTTACCGGAGTGTTCAGCCGGGACGCTAGCCCGCAGACACGAGCCGGGGATGCATGACTTTTCCCTGCTTGCGTTTCGGGCTGGAGGCCGGACCTAATTTTTCGCCCAACACTTGCAATTCCGCGATCTGTGGCTAGAATCGGCCTCGTGAAAGTGGAGCGGGTTTGGCCGCGGCAAAGGCAGGGGCATTGCCATCTAGGGTGCTTAACACTCCGAGACCCACGCGGCCCTAGTGTTGGATTACTGTGATCAATCGCGGTCATGCTCTGAGCCCGCGCGCGGTGCGCCCGCGCACAAGACGCGGGTTCACGTTTGCGACATCCATGAAAGGACCGAACCAATGTCGAACAAGCTTGTTGTCGCCGCCCTAGTTGCCACGGTTACTCTTATGGTCGCCTGCCCCGCGGAAGCCGTGACGCGTTTCCATGCAATCATCGAGAATGAGCAGGAAGTGGCGGATCCGCCAGTGCCGGAACAAGGATCAGGCGGCATGGGCATCTTTGAACTGAACGATGCGATGAACGCCTTGTCGTACGATATCACGCTGTTTGGGCTCGACATTGACGGACTACAAACTCCAAATGATCCGAATGATAATGCCGCTCGTTTTCACATCCACGCAGCGCCAGCTGGGTCCAACGGCGGCATTGTATTCGGAATGAAGGATCCCAACCACGATTTGGACGACCTCGTGATCAACCCAGCGACAAGTCGAATTACGGGTGTGTGGGATGGAACGGAAGGAAACGGCACAACGTTGGCGGCGCAATTGGCCAATCTGCTTGCAAATGGCTTGTATTTCAACGTCCATACTCCAGATCACGCCGGCGGTGAAGTTCGCGGGCAGATCATTCTCGTGCCCGAACCTGGCACTTGCGCATTGTGCGCCATTACGTGCGCCGCGTTGATTGGATTTGCGCGGCGCCGCAGGGTCGACTAGACTGCCAACTCATTGCAGCGAGAAGCAGTCGATTTCCAGCCGCACCAGGCGCGAAGCGAGTTCGCGCGCGCTGGCGGGGCGCCGCAGGGCGTCTTTGGCCAGCATGGCGTGAACTAGCTCGCCGACAGATGCCGGTAGATTCGGCCGAAGTGCGCTGAGATCCGTTGGTTTCGCCTCGCGGTGCAGCGTCGCCAGCTCGCCGGGATCGTCGCTCTCCCAGGGCCGGCGCCCGCTGAGCATCTCGTAAAGGGTCACGCCCAGGCTGTAGATATCGCTGCGCGGCCCGGCGGCGAGCGCTGAGGTGACCATTTCCGGAGCGATGTAGGCCAGTGTTCCGGCCAGCGGCCGAGTGGCCCAGCGGTTGGCCTCGTCGGGCGTCTGCACGAGGCCGAAATCGATCAAGGTGGCGTGCCCCGTGCGCGACACAAGAATGTTCGCCGGCTTGATATCCGTGTGGATCATTCCCGTGGCTTCGAGCAAGGCGTTGAGCCCTTCGGCGATCTGCCGTGCGATCCATAGAGCCAGCGGCACGGCAAGCGGCGCTTGCTCGGCAATGAGCTGGCTCAGTGCGGCGCCTTCAAGCTTCGGCGTCACCACGTAGAAAGGCGGCTCGCCGACACTTGCCGACAACACCGGCAGCAAATTTGGATGCGAAACTTTGCTTCCAACCCAGGCTTCGCGGCGCTGCATCTCGATGGCCTGCGCCTCGCGCCACCACTCCTTGCGCAGCACCTTGATCACATAGGCGGCGGCACGGTGTGGCGAAACTTCGCCGACCGCGTCATCGACCTCCCCGGCCGGGCGCGCTTGATACACCCGAGTGAAATTTCCTTCACTCAACAGACGAACCAGCTGCCATGACCCAAGCCGGCCAAGCAAGGGGCGCGATTCGGCCTGTACAAAGTTATGACGTGTAGCTTCGCGCGTGGATTCGACAAGTGACATAAATGCGTACTACTAAGCGCGCCACATGAGCCTTGAACTCGCCGGGCGTGCGCCTTGGTGCGACGCGCAGCGAATACGGCAACAATAGGAAGAGCCAGCCGGCGTCGCGGATGCGCGTTCGGCCGAATCGAATCTGGGTCAGCAGGTGCGCCGCGGTTGGAACGGGAGCCAGCCGCGGCGTCGTGATGCTGCGGAATGAATCGGTTCTCCGGACCGGGAAAATAAAAACGTCGAGGAAGTGCCCGCACAAGTTGCCATGAAATGGCAGCTTGGGAAGATGCTGTGAACCCTGCCGCCCTATGGATGCCTGCGCTCCCATGCGCCAGGGCGCCCGACGGAGGGCGCGGATTCGGCCGCAAAATGTTTGAAGCAGGGATCAATAGCTGCGCATCCATCAATAAATGCTATCAGGCGCCAATGTACCGTGCATGCACCGTGCGGGCCGTGGCGATGTCGTTAGTGCCGGCGACGATCGTGCGGCCGTCGGGAAAGACGGTGAGCACGTAGCCATCCACGGAAAGTCGCAGCAGGAACGCGTTTCGCTGGAGCCGGCCTACGCCAGCAAGCCGTTTGGCAAGGTCCTCGAGCGAAAGCGTCGAGCCGGCAGGTGGACTAAGTTGCACGGCGTTGCGCCCGCAGAGCACCGCGGTGGCGTCGCCGCGCTCGCCGGCGAGCCAATGAAATTCGCCCCGCTTGCAAACCGCGCAGTCGCCGCCCGCGCGCAGTTGCGACAAATCCACTTGCCGCAACTGGCCATCCCAAAGATCGACGATCGTTAGCCGGCGGCTCACGGCCGCACGATTTCCGCTGAGGATTTTGAGGGCCTCGGCCGATTCGATCGACGCAATGACATTGACGATCGGCGCCAGAATTCCGGCCGTATCGCAGGTGGGCGTGGTGCCCGGCGGCGGCATGTCGGCCATCAGGCAGGCTAGGCAGGCCGTTTCGCCCGGCAGGATCGTCATCGATTGGCCCTCGGCGCCGATGCAGCCGCCGTAGATCCAGGGCTTGGCGTGCTTTATTGCAAAATCGTTAACCAGAAATCG
>DASXWB010000889.1:0-6877 GCA_036503915.1 Lacipirellulaceae bacterium
CCCCCCACCTACATCGCCACGCCGATCGACACCGTCAATCTGGGAGGCCGCTTGATCAAGCAGGTTGCCGCTGGCGGCTTGCACAGTCTGCTGCTGGCCGATGACGGCACGGTGTTTTCCTTTGGCTCGAACCGTTACGGCCGAACCGGCCTGGGTACGGAGGACGGCACGACGGTCGTCGCCACCGCAATTGACACGACGAACCTAGAGGGCCGCTCGATCAAGCAGGTCGCCGCGGGCCGGAACCACAATCTGCTGCTGGCTGACGATGGCACCGTTTTTTCATTCGGACAGAACTGGGGCGGCGAAACTGGCCTGGGCACTGAGGACGGCAACACGCTCATCGCGACGCCTATCGACACGACCAATTTAGGGGGCCGTGCGATTACTCAGGTCGCCGCGGGCTACTTCCATAGTCTGCTGCTGGCCGACGACGGCACCGTCTTTTCCTTCGGCTTGAATGCTGTGGGCCTAACCGGTTTGGGCACAACGGACGGCAATGCGCTCATTGCCACGCCGATCGACACCACGAACCTGGCGGACCTGCGAGTGATCGACATTTCCGCAGGAGCCGTTCATAGTTTACTCGTCGCCGTCCCCGAGCCGGGGAGCTTGGCACTGCTATTGTTCGTCACGCCCTTGCTGTGGCTGCGACGGCGATAAAAAGAAGAGGAGAGGACGCAGCTCTTTTCTAACGTTGAGCAACTTGTTGCATTAGCATTCTGCCATGGCGCGCGGCCACCTCGTTTTGCTGTATCACGCTGTCAACCCCTCATTTCGGCCACCAGCCCCCCGGCCGAAAATTCTCTTGTTTTCGGCCACCACTTCGGTTAGCCTCATAGAAGCTAATGGTATACATTAGTTTCCTACACCGCCTCGCTCAAAGCGATGTGGCGTAGGGTGGGCACCGCCCACCACAGTTGAGCGTTACCATGCGGTGGGCAATGCCCACGCTGGCTTGTGCTTGGAAAGGCCAAAGGGCATGATTCCTCGCCCCAGCGACGGCAAGGAGTCAGCGGTCGCTGCTGCGCGAGCCTGGTTCCTCAGTGTGTCCCAAATTGAGTCAGATGTCCAAAAGTATATGTGGGGGACTTTTGGACATCTGACAACGCGGCGAACCAGGCAGGTTGGAGAAGCCGGCCGCGCGCGATCCGCAATCGCCGTGCAGACGCTTTTTCGCCCCACCTGGAGAAAGTTTTGCCCCACCCCCGGGGCGAAATTCAGCGAGTTTCGCCCCGCCGTCCGATTCCAATCGCGAACCAGCAAACGACTTGCAGCAACCAGGTGAGGCGAAATTCGCCGAATAACGCCCCACCAAAAAAAGAAAAAAATAGGAGTGAGGCGAAAATCAAGAACCAAACAGACTGTCCCGCATTGAGAATGACCAGAAGCTGTTTCAAAACCGTCGGGGACTGTCCCAATTTTCCGAGTCTTCGAGGAAAATGGGACTGTCCCCCTCTCTGCGCACGGTTTTGAAAACACTTCCAGTCAATCGATAGCTGTCGGCTGTCGGCATTCAGCTATCGGCAAAACAGGTTTGGCCAACAGCCGATCCCGATGCAATCCACGCCCAATCACACGAAGGCGCTCACAACTCCAGGGGGGGAGTTTTGAGCATCTTGGCAAATCCCCCGCGGAAAACCAATGTGGAAGTGGATATCCTACTTTTTAGAGCACCTTACAATAGGAAACCGCTAAGAACGCCAAGGACGCAAAGTGCAGCCAAGAGACACAACCAACCTGTCGTCTTGCTTGGCGAACTTGGCGAACTTGGCGGTTCAATTCATTCTGCTAGAGGCTCTTAATCAATTCCTGCTCCCACAGCCGATTCTGGTGCAAAGCCAATAATATGTACTTGTTGCCCGCGCTAACAATCGTTCGTGCGACGCTCCTGGCGGCCATTACTCTGTGGTGTGCGGTCGAACCATCGGCGGCGGCGACCGAGCCAGATATCCAAGCGCTGATCGCCGACGGATCGTTTGCCGAAGCCGAGCGGCTGCTGAAAGAGCGGATTGCCGATCCATCCGCGCCGGTGACCAGCGAGGCTGCAATTCAGCTGGAGATTCTGCGTCGCACGCGGTCCGACTTCCCGCACTCCGACGAGGAGATCTTGGCACAACTTCAAAAGATCGTTCCCGACGCGACTTTGGCCGACGTTGCGCGATGGCGCGAGGCGGGCGATTTGCAATACCGCCGGATCGACGGCGAGGTTCGATATTTTCGCCAGGCTGCTGCGAATCTGTTTCGCTTCAACGACGAAGCCAGGCGTCGCCGGCGTGGCGCCAGCGCGGAAAAGAAATTCGATCTGAACGGCCACCTCGAACAGCTGGTTGTGCTTTCCGAAACGGCGGCCACTGCGGAAGTCTATCCCGTGAAGCACAAGGTCCGCTATGAGTTGGCGGTGAAGCAAGGCAACCCGCGCTTAAAGGCCGGAGCTACCGTGAGAGCCTGGCTGCCGTTTCCGCAAGAGTATCGCCAGCAGCGCGAGGTGAAGTTAATCCGCTGTGAACCGGCCGATGGCAAGCTTTCGGACAACGGCTCATCGCATCGCACGGTTTATTTTGAACACAGGCTGAGCGACCTGTCGAAGCCGCCTCGTTTTCGCGTGGAGTTTGAGTTCATCACCAGCGCCTACTGCCCGAAACTCGACGCGGAGACGGTTCGCCCGTACGATCCGACGAGCGCCCTCTACCGTGAATACACGGCGGAGCGGCCGCCGCATATTGTTTTCACGCCCGAGGTAAAGCGGCTCGCGCGCGAGATCGTCGGCGCGGAAACGAACCCGCTCGAGAAAGCGCTGCGCGTGTTCCGCTGGGTGTCGGCCAACGTGCCGTGGTGTTCGGAGATGGAGTACAGCATCATTCCGAACCTGTCGCAAAAGGGCATCGCGGCCCGGCGCGGCGACTGCGGCGTTCAGGGGATGGTTTTCATCACGCTGTGCCGGGCGGCGGGCATTCCAGCGCGCTGGCAGTCCGGCTGGCAGACCAAGCCTGGCGATTGGAACATGCACGATTGGTCGGAGTACTATGTCGAGCCTTGGGGCTGGCTGCCGGCCGACGCTTCGTACGGCGTGCGAGATCATGAGGACCCGCGCGTGCGCGACTTTTTCTGCGGCCACCTCGATCCATACCGCCTGATCGTGAATCTAGATTATGCTCGCGAGCTACAGCCGTCGAAGATCAGTTTTCGCAGTGAGCCGAACGACTTCCAGCGCGGCGAGATCGAGATCGACGGTCACAACCTTTACTTCGACGAGTGGGATTGGACGTTCCGCGTGGAAACGTCGCCGGTAAGCGAGACGGCGCGCACGCGTAAAGAACATTAGTTCGAGGCTGTTGGGCTGGTCTGCAGAGCCCAAAAATGGACGCAGCCATGCAGAAACCCGACAACAAAATCGTCGACGGCTCAGGGATGCTTCGTGTGCCCGTTATTCCAGCCTGTAAGTGACTGCTCTCCATCAGGGCCGTCGACAGGTCGCCGGGATGGCCCACGGGGTTGCCACGAGTGCGCCACCATTCCAGTGAATATTCCTGCCAACCGCCATAATCCTGGTTGTAAACAAACCATGCCATGCCGCGGACATTGTGGTTGCCCGGTGTGCGGTTCCAGGCATCGACGTCAAGCAAGGAGCTCCGTAGGAAATCGGCAGAGACCTGTTCGTTCGCGGCGAGATCTCCGCTGGTTGACGTCGCGCGATTCCACTCGGTGATGTAAACCGGCACGTGTGTCAGTGATCGGCTATCGATGACCGCGAGCTGTGACGTATAGGCGTTGTGAAACTCGGCAACGGCTTGCGCGGCGCCGACGAACGGGTTGCCGTAAGCGTGCAGGGCAAAACCGTCGATGGCGCCGCCCGGCAGGGCGAGCGCCGCGTCGATTGCTTCGGCAAGCCAGGCGTTGCCGTCCTTCCAGCGGACGTTGGGAATGACTCCGCCGGGGCTGACCGGTGCGAACAGCACTTCGTCCTGCGGCCGCGACGATTTGATGACCTGCCGTACCGTGTGATAAATCTCAGCGTATGCGGCGGGGGTGATGCGATTGGCAGGCCAGCCGTTTGCTTCACCAACAAGGTTCGGCTCATTGCCGATGACCCAGCGGTGCGCATGGGCGCCCAGGGGGCCAATCACCTCGCTGACAATTCGATTCGCCCAAGCGAGCGACGTGGAGCTCGACGGCGCAGGCACGGTCTGCCCCCAGTTGTAGTCGACGCGGGTAATGATCGCCGCATTGTGGGTCGTGTTGAGTTGCTGATAGAGCGGCGCGAAATACGGGGCGCGCCACCATGGATCGGAATCTGTGATGACGGTCTCGACTGACCATCCGCTTTGAGGGCCATTCCCAACCGTTGGATTGCTGTAATCCCACCAGTGAACGCCATACAGCCGTTCGCCGGCGGCCCGCGCCTCGGCCACGCCAATGCAGGACACGAGCGTTAAGAAGGTAAGCAACCGGCAATGTCGAAACGCCCGCGGCATTGGAATTGGCGAATGTGTAAAAATTCATGCTGGCGCATCATCCATAATGCCCATTTAGTATGCTTTCACCGAAGCGTCTTCGCCAGTATGGCCCCGCGCGGGCCGGCGATTGAGCTGAAATAGGACGGAGTGTGCACTACCCAGCCACATTGTCGACGCGCGACCTGTGCTGCCCCACTTTGCGCACCGAAACAACGTGGCTGCGCGCCTCGTGCTCGTTGCGTGCATGGTGCACGTGTTCGCGAAACTTGAGCCAGGCGATAAAAGCCCAAATTAGAAGAAAGCAACCTGCCAGAACGAGAGGCAGTATCGATAGTGGTAATATGACTTGCGCTGTTAGGCCCATAACACTCATCTACGCGGCCCAGAGGGCGTCGTTCAACGTGCGGCGATTAGCCGCGGTCATAGTTTGCGCAGTTTCCTCAGATTGTTGACCGTTTTCATGCGCGCACGCGTACTAATCATAAGTTCATTTGGGTTCTGCAAATTGAGTACCCAACATGCCTATCGCACACGACGATGCCGCAGCTAGCGTTTTGCACGGGATTCGTTTGCACGGGATTCGTTTGCACGGCCGAAGATGGCGATGTATTTTCGCCCTGAGATCCCGACGCCGATGCGGTTGAATCGATAGTTCTGCCAGCGGCCGTTCATATTGAAGTAGCCACGCATCTGCATCGCGTGGCCGTGCGACGAGGCCCAGCCTTCCACGGCTTCTTCCGGTGTCAGGCATCCGTTGGCGATGTCGTCGCTGGCCCAGCCGCGGAAACCGGCCTGTCGCGTCCGATGCCAACACCATTTGCCGTCGATGACGTGGCTGTAGTGGGGCGCCGAGCGTCGCGCCACACGCATCAGGATTGGATCGACCGCGAGCGGCGCGAGATGATGTTTGGCCCGATGGGCGTTAACTGCCTTCACGAGACGGTGCTCAAGCCGGCTGAGTTGTACTTCACTATCCTTCGCTGGTTGTGAGGAGTACGAGGGCTCGTCAATAATCGCAGCGAAAACCAGCGCCGTCGCAACAGCGGGTAAGTACTTCATCATGGCAGATGCATCCTTTCATGTTGCAACTTCAGATGTGCGCGATGATGATAAGGGGCTGTTTTGGGCCATGGCCTCGCGGGCGTCAACCCTGCGGCTCGCATTGGGCGAAAAACGGCCAGCACGACAAAATGACGAATATATCCAAATCGTCAGGTGACGAACTATGAATCGCAGAGAGTTCTTGACAACTACGGGTGCCATCGCGGCCACAGGCCTGCTGCCGTCCAGAAGCTTCGCGGAGGCAATTCCAGCAGACATCCGCATCACGCGCATCGTGGGCTTCGACGTCACGAGCCGTCGCCCGAAGCTTGTCGGCAAGAATTCTCGCCTGGACGTGCACGGCGACAGCGCGACCGACACGATGGTCCGCATTTACACCGACACCGGCCTCGAAGGCGTCGGCAACTGCCGCAGGCGACGACGAGAACTCGCGCCGATTTTGGGCAAACGGCTTGTCGATCTATACGATCCGATGACTCGTTCGGTGCCGAATTTAGGCAACGGAACGATGCCGATTTGGGACCTGTTGGGCAAGGCACTGGGTAAACCCGTGTACAAGCTATTCGGTGGTGCAGGGCCCGAGCGCGTGCCGGTTTACGACGGTTCGATTTATTTCGCCGATCTACTGCCGGAAAATGCCGCGAAGCCGCTCGATCGATTCAAAGAAGAAATTGACATGGGACTCAAGCTAGGCCACCGCGCGTTCAAGGCGAAGATTGGCCGCGGTGCAAAATGGATGGAGGCCAAGGAGGGCTACCAGCGCGATATCGACGTGCTGAGAACGATCCGCAAACATGCCGGGCCTGAGATCCTTGTCGGCGTCGATGCGAACAACGGCTATGATCTGGCCGGTGCGCAGCGGCTGCTCGACGATCTTGCCGACTTTAATTTCGCCTTCGTGGAAGAGATGTTTGAAGAGACGGTTGACGATTGCCTCGCGCTGAAGCGATTCATCCACGAGCGCGGCTGGAAGACGCTACTGGCGGATGGTGAGACGCAGGGCGATTTGAACGTATTCAAGCCATTCATCGAGGCCAAGGCGATCGATGTGCTGCAGGGCGACATGAACCACTTCGGCTTTGAGGGCATCCTTACGGAGGCCGCTTGGGCCCGGCCCGCGGGCATCCAGGTTGCGCCGCACAACTGGGGTTCGCTCGTGGGATTTTATATGCAATTACACGTTGGTCGCGCCATCGAGAATCTCTATATGGCCGAGCACGACCCTTGCGCGAACGAAGTGTTGGTGGCCGAGGGATACGAAATCAAAGACGGCACGTGCCGCGTGCCGGAGGTGCCGGGCTTCGGCCTGGAGATTAATGAGCAGCAGTTCCGGAACAAAGCGAATATTCGCTTTGACA
>DASXWB010000890.1:0-6955 GCA_036503915.1 Lacipirellulaceae bacterium
TGCTCTATCCAGCTGAGCTACGGGCGCAAAAAACCTTATTTTATAATGACTTAGGAGATCACTGCACGGCCCTGAAACCCCGTTTGTCCCATTTATGTCCCCAAATCTCAAACGCCAACTAAGTTTGAATGGGAGCAAAAACGATGCGAAAGCCATTCTACAAGAAATCGCACAAGGCGTGGTACTGCACGATCGTCGGCCAGCAAGTCCGGCTGGGGACGGACAAGGAAGCGGCCAAGAAAGAGTATCACCGGCTCATGGCAGCCGAAGCGCCCGTCACGTCGAAAACGACTGTGGCCGAGCTCATTGACCAGTTCTTGCACTGGACGAAACAAAACAGAGCCAAGCGTACTTTCGAGTGTATCAGCAACACCTCAAGTCGTTTGTCAAGTCGATCGGTTACAAGCTATCCGTAAGCCAAGTAAAGCCGGCCCACGTCGACCATTGGTTGCGGAGGTACGCCGGGGGGCAGTCTCATCACAACGGGGCCTGCCGGGCGGTCGCGCGGGCATTCAACTGGGCGCGAAAGCAGGGGTTGATTGTTGCCAGCCCGCTCGCGGGAATGGAACGGCCGGCTGCGGTGTCGCGTGAGTGTTATCTGACGGGCGATCAATGGGCCGAAGTCATCGCGCTGCTGAAGGCCGACGACCCATTCGCCGATCTGATTTGGTTCCTGCATGAAACTGGGGCGCGCCCTCAGGAGGCTCGCGTCGTCTCGGGCAGAACATTCGACAAGCAACGGCACCGGTTCGTGATATAATCCACCTATCTACCTACGTCGTTCCGAGCCACTTCACTGCCCGATGTCCCACGACTTGCCTACGATCGGAGCTGGCGACCGCAGTGCCACCGAGCAGCTATTGCCGTTGGTGTTAAGAATTGAGGTGGCTGGCTGCCCATCGCTTGGCCCATGAGATGCCGGCTCACCACCACGCCACGTACGGCCGACCGCGCTTCCGCCTTGGCTCAATCAAGACCATTCCGATAATTCTCAGCGAATTGAAGCGCTGTTGAGCCAGTTGCTGGGGATCGTACCCGGCGCGAATATCCGAGCCAGCCGAGAATCACAAGCACGATTCCAGTCGGCTCCGGAACATGCACGGTCAGTTCTGCGATGCCACTCGAATGCCCCGCGGCCAGCAGGGCGTCGTGAAGAAGATAGAGATCCAACAAGTTCGTTATCCCGTCGAAGTTGAGATCTCCGTGTGTGTATTGAAGGAATGGCGCCGCGTGGCCGGATGTGTACCAGCCGGCCTTTAGCGCAAGGACGTCGTTTTGATCGAGCATGCCATCCTGATTAATGTCGCCCGCGAGATTGTTCGGCGCTCCGGTCGGTGCAATCAACTTGTAAATCCCTCCGTCGGTTTCACCCGACCCGACGACGAACAAGTCGCCTCGGCTCGGGCCAACGAGCAGGTACAATTCGCCCAGAGAATCCTCCGCAATACTCCAAATTCGATCCGGCATATTGATCCCCGCCGGTAGCTCGATCTGCAACTTGAATAAATCATCGCGGGTGGAAATTGCCGAAGTTGCCGGGTTGCCGTAGTAAAGCTCCACGACGTTGGTCGGCTGAGTGAATTCGTTCTCGCCAGTATCCGCAAACACGTACTTTCCTTGCAGCGCCGGGATCTGGCTGCCTCGATAGACAAAGCCGCCCACGACGTTTACCGATTCGCTTTGACCGCTGAGATTATGGAACAGCTCGAACACAGGCGGCGTATGTGGCGGCTCGCCTGCTCCCGGTGCAAGGCTTGATCGAACGAGCTGCGATCCTTCAAACGCGCCCCAACCATAGTTGCCGCCGTTGAACACGCGATTGATCTCTTCGCGCGAATCTTCACCCACGTCCCCGATGTAAACCTCGTTCGATTGTCGATCCACAGTGACTCGATACGGGCTGCGCAGGCCATACGCCATCGTTTCGCCGGGGATGTTTGGATTGCCCGTGGCTATTCCCCAGTTTTGCGGATGCAGTCGGTACTGGCCATTGCGGCCGCCTAAAGGCCGCGTGTCGCCGGGCAGCGAAAGCGGATCGATGCGCAAGACCGAGCCCATGATGTTGGTTGGGTCTTGGGCATTCGTGAAGCGGTCCTGACCGAAGGCGCTCCCGTTGGTATTTGGAAACGCGTTGCCGCCGCCGTCTCCGCTGGGAATGATCAAATACTCGTCATTCGTAAATGCGATGTCTATCAATGTGTGAATGATTCCAGGGCGCGCCGAGCGGAGTATCTCGCGCTTCGTCACGTTGGTTCCCAAGCTCAGCTGAGTGGCGCTGTTGATCGCCGACGGGGCCACCGTCCACTCGGTGACGACGCTGTCCATCGCTGAACTGACGCCATCATCAAAGTCGGTTGGAAAAATGTTGGGTAGCTCGGCCGTGAGCGTATAGAACCTGCCATACCCACGGCTTTGCGGATTTAGAAACCCGGGATGGACGGCAAGTCCCGTGTTGCCGATATCGCGGAAGTTCAAGTCGCCCGGCAACGGCGAGCTGGCGGAATTGAAAGACTCCAGGTAAGCACCGGCCGCCATTGTGCCGTTTGCCTGCAACAGTCGCACATGTCCGCCAAGCGTGAACACAAGTTGCCGACCATCGCCTAAGGGCGACATGTCGATGGGGATGAATTGCCTCCTTGAGTTCGCCGTGTTGCCAGTGAGAGTGCCACTGAGGCCGCTGACTACCGGCTGCAAACGAACCTTCAACGGCCCCGTAGGAATTGGTGACTGTGAGAATGCGGCCGTTGTTCGCGACACTGCCAGGAGGACCAAAACGGCAAAGCGAATGAACTTCAAGGCTGACTCCGGCTACGAATTTTTGTACTGCGGCCCAATGAAATGTGTTACTGGGCGAGCGTGGCGAGAGTCGTCCGCGCGCGAGACGTCAAAATGGCTCTGATCTTCAATTAATTCGTCGGCCGATGTATAGGCCAACGGTTGCAACGGCAATGCCGAACAGGCACGCGGTCGGCGATTCCGGAACAGCAACTGCAAGCGACGCAGATGATCCGCTAGATCCCGCGCCAAAATTATTTCGCCATACGGTGTAATCCTCAGGCGTCACTTGGTTCGGCGTTACTGTCGGGTCCTCATTGGGCAACATGACGTTAGAACCAAGCCGCTTTCGCCATACCACGTAATCCGCGGCATCGACTCTCTGATCGTTGTTGTAATCGCCAAACAGGGCCGGCGCGACACCGACGTAATTCACGAGGCTGTCGATCACCGTTCCGCCGCCAGTGCCAAAACGGAATACCAGGTCTTCGGTGCCGCCGGCAAAGATCGGTCCCAACGAAATCTGTCCGCCTGCGGCGAGGTTGGACGAACCTGTGAGAAATGTCTCCAACAATTGATGCTCGTTGCTGGCTAAATCTTTCTCCCAGCCATCACCGGTGCCATTCCCCGTAGGAAAGCCGGGATTGCCGGCGAGGTCTTGCCAACTAGCCGGTTGCAGCGAACCTGCCGCACTGGAAACTTGATACGCACTGAACGAAACAGCTCCGGCCGTCGTATTTCGCAACTTGGTTTCGCGCGAGGCGCGATCAACTTCGATACTGACGTACGGCGTAACCGTTCCGTCGAGTTGAGTGCCAGCCAGCCCGTCTTGGTAGATTTCGCGGATCTGGATAAGTGAGAGCGCTTCGTTATACATACCTACATCGTCAATTCGGCCATTCCACGGACCGGGACCGCCACCAGCATCGAGCGCCGAGCCGTCGTCATTTGGCTTATGGCCGATTCCCAGGCCGGTCGCCGTGCCAGGGCCGAGCGTTCCATTATATGCGGCCGTTGCAAGCAGCTCGCCGTTCAAATAAAGGCGATGCTGGCCGGCAACCGAGTCCAGCACAAAGGCCGTGTGTACCCACTGGCCAGCTGGGAAATCCGTCGTCGCCGTAACCGGCCCGTTTCCGCTGATGTGATTCTGCAGCGTATTTGCCGCGCCGTTACCAAGTCCTAGATGAAACTGCCCGCCGACGGTCTGCCCCCAGTTTTTCACGATCGTGTTCCAATCTCCATTCAGGCTCTGAGCGTACGCCCAGGCCACCACAGTCACATCATTCGTCGTAAACTTGTTGAAGTTCTGGCCAATGGCGCCATCGCCCGCGCCGTCGAAAGACATCGCAGGACCCATGCCTGGGTGGACGCTGCTACCAAAGGTCGTATCACCTATCAAGTTCAAGTCGATGTTGTTGCCTGTGGCCTCGTCGGCATTTTCGTTGAGCGGGTAGTGTCCCCACAAAATCGCCGAGGCGTCATTCGCAGTCCACGACGTTATCGTCAGGATGGCAGCTGCCGCTACCGCAATTCGTCGAGCCCTGCGAAGAGTTACAGCGAGCAGTCCAAACATGCACAACAGAGCTACTGTGGACGGCTCGGGCACGCCGAAAATTCCGGCAAATGCGCCAGCGCCGTTTTCTGCGTCATAGATCTTCGCAAAGCGGGAAAAATCGTCGATGTCCTTGTCGAAATCACCGTCCAAATCGCCGCCGAGATACGCTTCGGCGAGTGTGCGGCCTTGCAAGCTTGCGAGCGGAGCTGTGCGGAATAGCTGCCAGTCGGCTGTGTTGATCGAACCGTCCGCATTGAGATCACCGCGCTTAAACGGCTGTCCTCCATTGCCGCTAAATTCGGCCACGACGCTCTTAATTGTCCCTTGTCCGTCATCCAATAACAGATCGATGGCCAGGTCTTCGGTCGGTGTGGCAACCCAGGTGGATCCGAAATTTACCACCTTTCCTAATGCGATGGTGCCGCCATCGGTGCCGGGCACGCCTTCGCTCAGTTCAATGCTGAAGGCGGTGTTCGTGTTCGTCAGCACGGTCCAATCATTATTCGGATCAATGCTACCGTCGCCGACCGGCGGTGCATCGAAGCGACCGGCAATCGTGTTCCATGACATCGGGTTGAGCGAACCGGACGCAGAGCGGATCGTATATCCCAGCACTTCGATGGGAAAGCTGGAGTCATTCGTGAGCACGACCTCTCCGGTGTCACGATTCACCGTAAACGACGGGTTGAAAACGACCGGCTGATTAATGTCGTTGTTAACGAACAATCCACCAATCTGCGAGTCGGTCAGCGTTCCGTTAAAGATCGTGAACTCGTCCAGCATGCCATCGAAATTACTGTTCCAATTCGACGGATTGCCGACGTGAATCTCGTCGAGCGCATTGTTCAAAACCACCGTCCGGGGCGTCGCAAATAAGGGGACCGCATCTTTGTACATATTCATCCCTGTGCCGGTGTAGGTGATTGTGTACATGTGCCATTGTCCGTCCGCATCGTATTCCACGCCCGAGTCCAAATCGCGCGCACCTCCCCAAAAGTAAAAATTGTTGCGCGGAAGAGGAGTGGCATCGACATCGAAAGTGATAAAGGCCCGCGTGCCGCCGGTGTCGAGTGCGCCAACGAAGCCGTCATCGATGCCGAATCCGGCTAGATATTCAAGGTCGGCCAGCGCGACATCCAGCTTTGCCCACAGGTTCATACTCCAGCTGTCGGTTCCTTGCAGGGGCAAGTTAGTCGCGCCGAAGTCGACGTTTACTCCGTCGTCCGGACTGACGATCGAAACACCTTGGCCAAAACGCCCGGACACAAATGAGGGCGCCCCGGTCGTGGTCCCATGGTTTCCGCTGCCGGACGTATCGTTGAAATTGTTCTCAAACGCCCAGCGATGAACGAGAGTCTGGGCTTGCAAGGGAGCTGCAAAGAATAGCAGCACCACGCTCAATCGTACGGAACCCCGGAGGCGCCTCATAGTAACTCTCCCGTGGCTAACGCGACGAAAAGAACTCCGTCGGGCGACGACTAGCCGTCGCGCGGCGAAGTACGCATTGCATCCGAACAGACTCGCACGTGCGGCACTAATGTAACGCACGAGCGACTGGCTCGGCGCAATGGTAATTCGTATTGGCTTGACTTGCAGAGCGACTAGCTGCCGCGCCTGCGCATCCCGGCGACGAGGCTAGCACAGCCGAGCAATAGTCCGCCGAGCGTCGCTGGCTCCGGCACGCTCGTGCCGTCGAGTTGGATGCCGGCCAGACCATTTTGATAAATCGTCTGAATCTGTGCATCGCTGAGCGCTTCGTTGTACAGGCCAACTTCATCAATGCGCCCGTTCCATGGTCCGGCACCAGGGCCCGTAGCCAGCGCGCTGCCGTCGTCGTTTGGTTTATGGCCAATGCCAAGTCCCGTGGCCGCGCCCGGACCCATCGTACCGGTATACGCAGCGGTTGCTGCAAGTTGGCCGTTGATATATACGCGGTGTTGCAGTGCCACCGAATCGAGCACGAACGCAGTATGCACCCATTGATTCGCGGGCAGATCGGTCGCAGCCGCCACATTGCTGGCACCATTGGCAACATCTTGCAGCGTATTGGCGGCAGCGCTGCCAAGACCGAAATGGAATTGCCCGCCGACACCTTGGCCCCAATTCTTCACGATGGAATTCCAATCACCGGCGAGACTTTCCGCATACACCCAAGCAACCCCAGTCATATTGTTCGTCGTAATTTTCGCGTAGTTCGGTCCGATGGCACCATCGCCATCACCGTCAACCGAAAGTGCCGAGCCAAGGCCCCCGTTAACGCTCGGTCCAAATCCTGCATTTCCCACCAGGTTCAAATTGATGTTATTTCCTGTCGCTTCATTCGCGTTGCCGTTGAATCGGTAATAACCGACCAAAGCGGCCGAAGCGTTCGACAGTGAACAGACGCTTGCAACGAGCATCCAACAAACCCCCACAAGTCGATTCATGAGACTACCTCCACAGGTGCGAAGACGATGATCAATCGAATTCCGCCGCGATCGTGCGCGCCTTTTCTCTCGCCGTCATAGCTCAACAAACTGATATCAGCCCTGCCGCGCGAATATCGCGTAGCCAGAACAATCGTTCGGACCGCCACTACAAAACGAAAGCGGCGTCGATCTTAAGTCGGCCAGCTACCGATTGTCT
>DASXWB010000891.1:0-7437 GCA_036503915.1 Lacipirellulaceae bacterium
GTTCAACTCTTTCATGGTGTCTAACGAGCGGCGTCGCAAGTCCCGGTCCATTCCAGCAGGATTGGAAACATAAAGAACCGGGTCTCCTTGTGAACGGCATTGCACTCCTTGAAAGACTGACGGCAGAAAACCACTGCCATACGAGTTTGCGCCGCCATTTGGCTGGACGCCGCTGCTAATGAGCACGACAAATCCGGGAAGATCCTGGTTTTCGGTGCCTAAACCATAGGTCACCCAGGCTCCCAAAGAAGGTCGACCCGAGCGGGGCGAACCGGTGTAGATCAACAACTCGGCGGGAGCGTGATTGAATTGATCGGTATACATCGAATGGATGAAACACATTTCATCCACGATGTCCGCGTCATAAAAATGGGGCACCGCATCGGACAGCCAAGTCCCCGACTGGCCATGCTGCGCGAACTGACGTGGCGTGCCCATGAGCTTCGGCGTGCCGGAAGTAAATGCGAACGTTCGACCGGTGAGAAATTCCTGCGGACAGTCTTGGCCATCGCGCTTGACCAGTTCGGGCTTGTAGTCGTACACGTCCAAATTTGGCGGGGAGCCGGTCAAATGCAGGTAGATGACGCGTTTGGCGCGAGGCGCAATATGCGGTTGGCGCTGCCAGAGTGGCCGCGTTGTGTCGATCGGGACATTGGCGACGAGCTCTTCGCCCCCGAACGTTGACAATGCCAACGCTCCCAAACTAACACCCGTGCCTGAGAGAAAATGCCGACGGGTGATATTCGCCAGGTACTGCGTATTCATGGTGCGCTTTATCTCTTCAAGATCACTTCGTCCAGATTAAGCAGTACGTTACCGACGATGGTCATGGCCGCCGCGTCGGCGACATCGATGTCCGGAGGCAACTCGCCAATAGGAATGGTAGCAATTTTCATGGCGGCGTCGTGTCGGGCGGCTAGTCGAGACTGCGAGTCGTGGTACAGGGTTAAGAGCGCGCGCAATTCGGTGGCACGCGGCGGCCGCGAGAGGCAACATCGGAACGCGAACAATATTCGATCGTCGACAGACTCCGCGTGCTTGATCGCTCGGCGGGCCAATGCCTGAGCGGCCTCAACGAAGACCGGATCATTCATTGTGACAAGGGACTGCAACGGTGTATTCGTGGAACTGCGCCTCAATGTGCATACCTCGCGATTGGGAGCATCGAACGTGGCCATCGACGGATAGGGATTACTGCGGCGCCAGGTGGTATACAGGCCGCGGCGGTGTCGGTCGTTGCCCGTGCTGGTTTTCCAATCAGTCGAGCCGCCGAACGCGGCCGAGAGCCCTAGGTTCGGCTGTGGTGGTCGAACAGGTGGTCCGTACATCGCGTCGCTTAGCAATCCGCTCGCAGCCAATGCCTGATCGCGCACCATCTCCGCGCTCAGACGCACACGAGGCCCTCGGGCCAACCAACGATTGTCCGGATCGATCATTCCGGCTTCGCCGACAATTTGGCTCGACTGACGATACACGGCCGACGTGACGATCGTGCGAATTAGCGCGCGAGTATCCCAGTCGTTGGCCATGAATTCAGTTGCCAACCAATCCAGCAACTCGGGATGAGTCGGCGGGTCGCCTTGCGATCCGAAATCCTCGCTCGTCAGCACAATGCCGCGCCCGAAAAAACTTTCCCAATATCGATTGGCGATGACGCGTGCGGTTAGAGGATTGTTCTTATCCACGAGCCAGCGCGCCAAACTAAGGCGGTCGAGCGGGCGGTCAGCCGTCGCGGCATGAAACACAGCAGGCAATCCCGGTTCGACCGCAGATCCCTTATCGAGATAGTTGCCACGGTATTGAAATAGCGTTTCCCGGCGCGGGCCGGCCAGTTCACGCATGACCGGCAATGTCGTCACCGGCTTTATGGCCGATACCTCAACGGCAGCCTGAGTTCCCACAGACAGCGCTCCCACAAGCGTGTTGGGCGCTCCAAGGACTAGTTGGAATTGGCAGCTGCGGACAAGCAATTCTCGCAGCTGCCGGCGCTCTTCGTCGGAGTAGATCGGCAATACAGGGGATTCATCGCCACGGTCGGCGTCTTGAGTATTGTTCAGAATCGCAAAAAATCGGTAGTACTCCTGCTGCGTAATTGGATCGTACTTGTGATCGTGGCATTGGGCACAGGCGATTGTGGTCCCCATCCATACCGCCATTGTCGTGTTTACGCGATCGATGACGGCAGCGTTGCGAAACTCCTCGTCCTGCGTTCCGCCTTCATTGTTTGTCATCGTATTACGGTGAAATGCCGTGGCGATCAGTTGTTCTTCGCACGGATTTGGCAACAGGTCCCCGGCGATCTGCTCAATGGTAAACTCGTCGAACGGTTTATTGTCGTTAATGGATTTGATGACCCAATCGCGATAGGCCCAAATAGTTCGCGGCGGATCGTCGGCGTAGCCAGCGCTGTCGGCGTAGCGGGCCAAATCAAGCCACATCCGAGCCCAATGCTCGCCATACGATGGCCGGTGAAGCAAATCGTCAACGAGATTCTCGTACGCCTGTGGATCCTCGGCTTTGATAAACGCATCGACTTCCTCGATCGTGGGTGGCAAGCCGGTGAGATCGAGAAACACGCGCCGAACCAAGGCGTAACGATCGGCCTCGACTGACGGATGAAGCTTATTTGCTAACATCCCCTGAAGGGCGAATTGATCGATGGAATTGCGCGGCCAATGTTGCCATGCCTCAGGCGCGGCCGGCGGCACGATCCGCACTGGCTTGACGTACGACCAATGTGCCGCGTACGGGGCGGCGTGTTCTATCCACCGGCGTAATACGGCAATCTCCTCGGGCGTCAGCGGCTTGCCAAATTCGGCGGGCGGCATCCGCTGCGATTCGTCGGTGTGCGTGATTCGGCGAATCAGCTCGCTGGCTTCTGGATCGCCAGGCTTGATCGCGGTAACTCCAGACTCCAATTCGGCGGTCGCAGATTCAGCGTGATCCAACCGCAGGCCGGCCTGACGCTCATTCTCGTCAGGGCCATGACACGCAAAGCACTTGTTGGACAGAATGGGTCGGACGTCGCGATTGAAGTCAAGCGGCTGTTCGGCCGCTTCGGCGGATACGAACGTGAGCCCCAATAAAACTGGAATTGCGATTGAGAAACGCCTATCGGTCGTCGTAGGCATGGCACGCCGAACCTGTTGCCGGTACGGTGTTGGGTTTTCCACCTATCTTCGGCGAAAAATGGCCGTTTAACAACATGCTTTCCGCCGCCAGCAGCACAACGCGGCTGGATCGATGACGTAACCCAACAGATTTACGGGATGGCCTGCGCGCCTATCGCGAGCGACTCAACATGTGCCGACCTGTCAACGTCCCACCGGTTAAGAAACAGGTTGAAAAACTCAAAATCGGCTGCTTGCAGCAAGTACTGGGACTTATGCAATGGCGGACCAAGTGAAAGTCCTTGACCGCGCATGAAAAAACCCCGGCCGCAGCCGGGGTTGCGTGTCACAGCAAAAAAGCTGCAACGGCTGAAAATGGCGGGGACAGGATTCGAACCTGCGACCTCGAGGTTATGAGCCTCGCGAGCTACCTGGCTGCTCCACCCCGCGTCAGTTTTTCGACCGGCCGGACCATGGCCGACCGGGTCATACATTATTACTCACTCCCTGGCGGTGCGGCAAGGTCCGTCCAGGATGCACCGCCGTGCCGCAGGCCAGCTGCTAATGCCCTTTACATCGGAATATTCGCGCAAGCGACGAGAGAACACGTTGAATGCGACGATATGAGGCTGGATGAACCTCTTTATCGGGGGTGCCGAGCGATTCCTTGCCGCTCGCGCGGAGGACCGGTAGAGTGGAAAAGGTAGGCCGCTGGCAGCGAATTTGATGGCCGCAGCGACTATCGGGCGCCAGGCCCCGCGCTGCCGGAACAGACAGAAGTTTCGCAACATGCTCGACGTCAACCCACGATCGCCCGCCGGTGCTCCAGCCGCGGCGCGAACCGCGGCGCGAACCGCGTCGACCCTCGCGGCCAGGCCCGCGCACGCGCCCGGCGACGAAACGCCTCTTATCGATCTGGGCGGGATGCTGCGTGAATCGCCGCCCTGGCTGCTCAGCGCCGCCGTTCACATGCTGGCGATGATTATCTTCGGCATCATGTTCGTGCAGGCTCAAACGCGATCTGAACTGGTTCTGGATGCGGGTTACAGCGAGGACTTCGGCGAAGAGATCGAAGAGGATCTCGAGCTCGCAACCGATACGTTCGAAGTCGAAGAGTACAAGCTCACGGCCCAGGATCTGCCCATCGTCGAAGATCCGCTGGCCGCGCCGGAAGTGGCTCAGTTCGCGCCGAATCCGGCCATGCCGGTGGGCACGGTGACGCCGACGACGATCGGGCTGGCGTTCACCGGCCGCGAACCGGGTATGAAAGAAGCGCTGCTGCAATCTTCCGGCGGCACCGGGAAAACGGAAAACGCCGTCGCTATGGGGCTGCGCTGGCTCGCGAACCGGCAGCAGAAGAACGGCCTGTGGAGCCTTTCGGGCCCCTATGAGGACGGCTCGCGCACTGAAAACGTCGAGGCCGCAACGGCGATGGCCCTCCTGGCGTTTCAAGGCGCCGGTTACACCCCCGACGGCCCATCCGAAGAACCGTATACGCGCGTCGTGCGCCGCGGTTGGGACGCGCTGCTCGCGCGCATGGAAGAGGACGGACGGTTCTTTCACGTCGAGTCTCACACGCATCAGCTTTACACGCAAGCTCAGTGCACGATCGCATTGTGCGAGCTGTATGCAATGACGGGCGACCAGGGTTACTACGACGCGGCTCAAAAGGCGGTGGACTATTGCGTGCGGATTCAGGCGCCGGAGGGTGGCTGGCGGTATCATCCTGGAACCGAAAGCGACATGTCGGTCACGGGCTGGTTCGTGATGGCGCTGCAAAGCGCGCGGATGGCGGGCATCGAAGTGCCCAGTCCTGTTTTCGACCGAATCCAAGCGTTCCTCGATAGCGTGGCGCGCGAGGACGGCAGCCGCTACGCGTACCGCTTCAACGACGGCGCGACTCTGCCGCTTACGGCCGAGGGCTTGTTGTGCCGCCAGTATCTGGGCTGGCAGCGCGATGATCCGCGTCTCAATGCGGGCGTTGAATACCTGCTGGCCAACCTGCCCGAATGGGACGAGCGGAACGTGTATTACTGGTATTACGCGACCCAAGTCCTTCATCACATGGAAGGCAAACCGTGGCGCTCCTGGAACGAAGAGATGCGCAAGCTGTTGCCGGAGCACCAGGTGACACGCGGGCGCGAGCGCGGCAGCTGGGACCCGGGCGGCGACCGCTGGGGCAGCGAAGGCGGCCGGCTGTATGTCACTTGTCTCTCCATCTACATTCTCGAAGTCTACTACCGGCATCTGCCGCTGTATCGCACGGGGCTGTTCGATCACGCGAAATAACGCAACACATAGCCCGGCCATCTTGGCCGGGATTGGGGACAGATCCGCCGGACCAAGATGGTCCGGCTATGTGGCCGGCCTTAAAGAGGCCAGCTACAGCCGAGTTTCGCCCCACTAAATTTTTTTCTTTTTCTCGTGGGGCGAAACTCGGCAAGTTTCGCCCCAGCGCGCCCGCGCAAGTTGTTTGTGGCCCACCGGTTATCGGGTGGCAGTGGGGCGAAACCGTCTGGGTTTCGCCCAGGGGGTGGGACAAAACTGGCTCCAGGTGGGGCGAAACTCGTCAGGCACTTCGCGGCTGGTGTATCAGATGTGGCAGATGTCCAAAACTCCCCACACATACTTTTGGACATCTGATGCGATTTGGACACAGCATTCGGTCGTTAGTTGATGGTTGTTAGCTGACCGTTGTCCGTTGGACGATTTCGGCCGGGCGCGCAGCGGCAGCGCAGGCGCGCTCCGATGAACGGACGGCTACTCTACTTGGCTAAAAGCTGAGAGTTGCCAGCTTATAGCTTCACACCGTGACGTGTACATTAGCACAGTTAGTGGCCGGAAACAAGAAGGGGCGTCTAACAAAAATGGCCTGGGAGAAGGGGACAGTCACATTTTGCTGCGCGGACTGCGCAAAATGAGCCAGTCCCCGGCCATTTTGTTAGGAGATAATCGTGAAGAAAAAGCGCGTGCGCGCTCGCGCAGGAAAAAGTTTGGAATCGGCCACGGAATGTGGTAAGGTCGACGCGGGGCGTGCTGCGCACGGCACTGCTGGACAAGCCAGCAGTGGCACCCGAACGCACGGCACTGCTGGACAAGCCAGCAGTGGCACCCGAGAGCTAAGAGCTGCGAACTAAGACCTGAGAACAAAGAGCTTCGAGCTGACGGCTGAGCTGAGCAAGCCAGCAGCGGCACTCGGCGGCATCCTAATTCGACGGCACACTGCAACGAGCCTGCTTCCCCCCCATCCGCGGCCAGATTTTTTATTGCATTCAGCCGCGCCTCAAATGATACTGGCGGCAGTGAGACCCGTCACACTTCATTCGAGTACGTGCTAATGCGATCATCGTTGCGACGCCAATGTCAAGAGTCGTTGTCTATTGTTGCTGGCCGCTTCGCCGCACTGGCGATCGTCGTTCTCGTCTTATTGTCGGCGCGGCGCGCGACTGCGAACCAAATCATCACGGGCACTGGCGGGATGACCGCGCCTCATGTGAAACGCTTCAGCGGCGCCACGGGCATGGAGACGGCCAGCTTCCTGCCGTACGGCGGCGGGTTTACGGGCGGCGTGCGGGTGGCCGCCGGTGACGTGAACGCTGACGGAACTCCCGACATCGTAACCGGCGTTGGCGAGAGCGCGGCGTCGCATGTGAAGGCGTTCAGCGGAGTCGATCAGTCGGAGCTGAAGAGCTTCTTTGCCTATGGTCCATCGTTCATGGGCGGCGTGTATGTGGCGGCCGGCGACGTCGACGGCGACGGCTATTCCGACATCGTTACCGGCGCGGGCGCCGGCGGCGGGACGCATGTGAAAGTTTTCAGCGGCTGGAACAATGCCGAGCTGCACAGCTTCTTTGCCTATCCCGGGGTGACCAACGACGTCCGCGTGGCCGCCGGCGATGTCAACGGCGATGGCTATGTCGACATCATCACAAGCCTGGGCGACGGGGCGCCCTCGCATGTCAAAGCATTCAGCGGCACAAACCTGGACCCGCTCGCCAGTTTCTTCGCTTATGGAGCCGGTTTCACGGGCGGAGTCTATGTGGCGTCGGGTGACGTGAATAACGACGGGCTGGACGACATCGTGACGGGGGCGGGCGTCGGCGGCGGCACGCATGTGAAGGTATTCAACGGCAACGGCAGCGGCGAATTGCACAGCTTCTTTGCGTACCCGGGTGTCACCAACGAGGTTCGCGTTGGCGCCGGCGACGTCGACGACGACGGCTTTGCGGACATCATCACGGGCCTGGGCGCGGGCGCAGCATCGCACGTGAAAGTGTTCCGCGGCAACGACGGGGCCCTCACTTTGAGCTACTTCGCCTACCCATCC
>DASXWB010000892.1:0-1762 GCA_036503915.1 Lacipirellulaceae bacterium
CCGGGCACAGCGAGTCGATGGAGCGGATGCGGCAGCGGCGCATCCTGATCGACGGCAGCGCGGATGACGGCATCCTGCTGCAAATCTTCACCCGGAACGTCATCGGCCCGATCTTCTTCGAGATCATCCAGCGCAAGGGCAACGAGGGTTTCGGCGAGGGCAATTTCAAAGCGCTGTTCGAGTCGATCGAGCTCGACCAGATTCGGCGCGGCGTCGTGTGACCGTTACCTCTCGAGTCTCTTTACGATCGCCACGCCGCCGAGCCCGCGCATCTGTCCCAGAATCCATTGTTGGCGTGAGCGGACATAGCGGGACGGGGCGTTGGCTCGCAAGCGTTTCGGGCTCGGCAGCACCGCGGCGAGCAAAGCGGCATCATAGGCAGTGAGGCGTGCCGCCGATTTGCCAAAGAAGATGTCGCTCGCAGCGCCGACGCCGTACACACCGCGGCCGAATTCCGCGATGTTCAAATAGATCTCCAGGATGCGCTGTTTCGGCCACGTAAGTTCGATGAGCACGGTGAAGTAGGCTTCGAGCCCTTTGCGAAGCCAGCTGCGTCCGTTCCATAGAAACAGATTTTTCGCGACTTGCTGGCTGAGGGTACTTGCGCCCCGCAAGCGCCGGCCGCGTTCGCGCTCGGCGAGTGCCTTGTCGATGGACTTGAAGTCGAACCCGTGATGTTCCGGGAAGGTTTGATCCTCCGCCGCGATGACGGCCACCTTCAGCGGATTCGCGATGCGCTCCCAGTCGACCCACGCGTGCCGCACTGTGTGATTTCCGGTGATGCGCTCGTGCAGGATGAATGCGCTGGTCGGAGGGTCGACCCACCGCAACAGACCCACCCCCGCAACAGTGACGATCAGCCAGACCACCATGAGCAGGGCGAAAAAACGCAGCAAACGGGCGGCGAAAGAGGGTTTCGGCATCGAGAAGTTATGTAGCGCGGATATCGCGAGCGTGACGCAGTTATCAGTGTTTGGCACTCGTTCCGCTACAATCCGGCCCGGTTGCTCGTATCAAAGTCAATGAGATACAAAGCATATATAAATGAACGGTGATCTGGGAACGCGGGAGACTTTCGCATGAATGCAAAGCAAGTCGTGACAGCCGGGGTGGTGGCGGCGGTGTTGGGTTTCGGCCCCGCGGCGGCGAGCGCCCAGGAAGGACCGTATTTCAGTTTGTTTTGGGGTCGATCCAGTACGGATATCGACAAGGACGATCTCGACGCGGTTGCAGTCCAAATTGGCACAGACTCAGGCGGGCGCAATACGGCAGGGTCATCGTCGCTCAATGACGCCGATTCTGTGTGGGGTGTGCAGGTCGGCTATCGCTTCAACCGTTTCGTCGCGGCAGAGGCTGGCTATGTCGATCTCGGCAAAGCGAACTACGTCGGCAACCTAGCTTCTGATTTTGGCCCCGTCACCTCGCCGGTCCGATTGGGTTATAGCGTGCATCAGCGTTTCTTGAGCTCGGGACCCACGATCGCGGTTCTGGGAATGATCCCGCTCGGCGAACGGTTCGACATTTACGGCCGCGGAGGCATCTACTTCGCAGACACTCGCTACCGCATCCGCGCGCAGTCCGCTGGCGATCCAGAGGGGACGTCTACCGAGGACAAGGCAGGTACCCAGGAGTTGTTCGGCGGACTCGGCTTCGCTTGGAACATCAATGATGATTACGGGGTTCGTGCCGAGGCCACGCACTTCGCCGATGTGGGCGATGATGACCGTACTGGTGAGGCGAGCGTCACGATCCTCACCGTCGG
>DASXWB010000893.1:0-2010 GCA_036503915.1 Lacipirellulaceae bacterium
AAATTCCGCGTTGCCGGGCGTGCGCGGGAAAGGGATCACGTCGCGGATGTTCGCCATGCCGGTGACGAATTGCACCATGCGCTCCAGGCCCAGCCCGAAGCCGGAATGGGGCACGGTGCCGAAGCGGCGCAGATCGAGGTACCACCAGTAGTCGGCGGTTTTGAGTCCCTGCTCGCACATGCGGGCTTCCAGCACTTCGAGGCGCTCCTCGCGCTGGCTGCCACCGATAATCTCGCCCACGCCCGGCACGAGCACGTCCATCGCCCGCACCGTTTTGCCACCGTCGTTGACGCGCATGTAGAACGGCTTGATCGCTGCCGGGTAATCGTAAAGCACGACCGGCTCGCTGAATTTTTCCTCCGTGAGATAGCGCTCGTGCTCAGCCTGCAAGTCGTGGCCCCACTCGACGGGAAACTCAAACGATTTGCCCGAGGCTTTGAGCAATTCGATCGCTTCGGTGTAACTGAGCCGGCGGAAGTCGCGGTTGACGACGTTCTCGAGTCGATTGCGGACGTTCTTGTCGATCTGCTCGGTGAAAAATCGCATGTCCTCGTCGCAGTGGGAGAGCACGTCGCTGCAGAGTCGCTTCAAAAAGCGCTCGGCCAGCGCCATGTTGTCGTTGAGATCAAAAAATGCCGCCTCCGGCTCGACCATCCAGAACTCGGCGAGGTGCCTCGTCGTATTGGAATTCTCGGCGCGAAACGTGGGGCCGAACGTGTAAATCTTGCCGAGTGCCGTGGCGTAGATTTCGCCCTCAAGCTGGCCCGACACGGTGAGAAACGCCGGCCGGTGAAAGAAATCTTGGGTGTAGTCCACGTCGCCGTTCTCGGTGCGCGGCGCGGCGCCGGGGTCGAGCGTGGAAACGCGGAACATCGCGCCGGCCCCTTCGCAGTCGCTGGCCGTGATGATCGGCGTGTGCAGATACAAAAAGCCTTCGTCCTGAAAGAAATCGTGGATCGAGCGCGAGATGCGATTGCGGACGCGGGCGACCGCGCCGAAGGTGTTGGTGCGCGGCCGCAGATGGGCCCACTCGCGCAGCTTTTCGAACGAATGGCGCTTCTTTTGCAGCGGATAGTGCTCGGGATCGGCCCAGCCGTGCACGGTGATTTCGCGGGCGTGCACTTCGGTGGCCTGTTCCCTGCCGCCTGACGGCTTTACCTCGCCGCGCACGGTGACGCTGCAGCCGGGTGTCAGATGTTTGACTTCGGTTTCATAGTTCGGCAGATTCGCGTCGGCAATTATCTGGATATTCGCCAGACACGATCCGTCATTCAGCTCCAGAAAGCTGAAGCCGCCCTTGGAATCGCGGCGGGTGCGGATCCAACCTTGGAGGATGACAGTTCTCCCGATGTGGTGCGAATTTCGTACATCGCTGACGGACATCCGTTCCATTGGTTAGCAGCCGCTCGGTCGACGGCGTCCTATATCTGTTGCTTGCCTTCGTCTTCATTTCGCACCTTACGGATCGCCAACAACTGAAGCAATGACTCGCGATCCTTCGGGCGTGCGAGATGTTGTTTGATTCGGATGAGGTCTTCCAATCCGATAGTGCGGATGATCAGGTCGCCAACTTCGTATGTTTCGCATCGCGGAACGAGCGCTTCAAATGCTCCCAACGGGTCTACCCAGCCGAGCAGGTCAAGCGGCCCAAGCGATGTATCAAATGTATAATTATTACCCAACGACAGTGCCTGCGCGTCAAGAATAAGCGGTAAATCGGACGGGGCGCCGCGCAGAGTGGGCCTGATTTCCTGCAGAGCTGCAGCCAGGTGTCCTAAGTTTTCCGGGTCTCTTCGGTAAGACAAATCGGTGTCATAAGTAACGCGCGGACTGCCCATCAAGATTTCCGCTTGTCCGCCGATAACGAGAAAATCGACACCGTGGCGGAGAAGAACCCTGGCAATCCTCTCAAGATTGCTCTCGTCGTGCGTTTCTTTCCCGCTGTCGTCGACCATATTCCAGCAGCCGCAGCGCGTCGCGCCGCGCCTTGTCACTGCGCCGCAACCGCTC
>DASXWB010000894.1:0-4634 GCA_036503915.1 Lacipirellulaceae bacterium
ATGCACCGCGTTTGCCAGTCGTGCAACGGCTCGGGACTTCGCATTCCCGATCTGCCGCCCAATTAGCGACGGACAGCGCGTGCGCGGCCGGTTGTACAGCGCGTTGGCCCTGTCGGGGCCGGCCCGGCTGCTGTTCGACGACCGCTTCATTACGGCGATAGTGATTCCCTTCATGCAGGCCCTGGGCGCAGCATGATGCCCACGATTCAAGAAAATCTAATCGTTGAAAATGCGTGCGGCGCCAGTAATTTCACCACGGATGGCACGGATATCACTGATGGGGTTGGTGCAACTGATGTTGTTCGAGTCGCCAGCGAATCAGCCATCGGCCCTTGTCGTTCATGACATCCGTGTGATCCGTGAAATCCGTGGTCAAAAAAGGTTGACGGCGGGTTGACAGGTCGTGACCGCGGATTCTTAGCCTGTTTACAGGGCTTCCCGCTGCAGTGGCTTAAGCCTCACCCGCGAGAAGCCCCATGAATGCGCTTGCATGAGCGGTCTTGCGAATTCGGTAACCCGCCGTAAACGGCGGGCCTAATACCGCTGCGCGGAAGACGGCCGTGAACGGCCCTAAAGAACTGGTGGCAGTACTTGCGTAAGGTTGCGTTGGGGGGGGTGCGTCACGCACTTACGCGGCGCCTGCGAAGCCAAACCGCTCCGGCCGACAAAACGCCGACGATTCCCACCGCCGCGAATGCGCCGGCTTCGGGAACTGCCGGTGGTGGTGCATTATTGGTGGGTAAACCACGTAAGCACCGCCACCCTAACTAAAGGTGGTGGCACGTGACGGATCCAACAGAACAACTTCTGAATTTCGCCGAGGCGGAGAGCCGCCGTAGGCGCGAATGGATTATGGCAATGGTGAATTCCGACCAGTTGGACGAGCGCGGCTGGCCCGAATTCATGCAGAAGTAGTCAGGGCCGTGTGGCGCGGGCTGTCACGAGACGCCCGGCTTGTGGCGTTCGTCTTCGCGTTTCGCGGCTTTCGTGAGTTCGATGCCGGTGACTCGCCCTGAGACTTCTAAGAGGTGCTGGAGGGCTGCGCTATAGTCTTTTGCATTAGCAAGGCACCTTTCCAGCATGACCGAAATAAAGCCAAACGTGAGCCTTAGTTTGTTTATTACCAACTGATCTTCCGGTTTCTCGGCCACTCGCTTTTCGAGTTCCTCGCAGAAGAGTGGCGGCAGGGCATCCATTACTGGGGCGATATCTTTGGCCGTCAGCTTGAGGGGTGACGTTCCATGTGCATGAATATTTCTAATGCCGCGCAATTCGTCGATTACGTTTTCAAGCTGGTCGGTAATAAGGCCAAGGCATCGTGCGATGCGCGTTCTTACTGCGAGCGTTCCCAGTGGTCGGCTGCCTGCCTTGGCGTCAAGCAGCCACTTGGCGTTCGCCTCGGCACCGTATTTAGTGAGAGCGTATAGAAGCATTTCCTCAAGACGATTATCAATCTCCGAGAGGCCAACAAGTAAGCATCCTCTGTCAGACTCGCCACCCATCGTTTCGAGACGCTGGCTGAGCGAGTCTGCCGCAGCCTCGTTTACACTCTCCGCCGAACCCTCGCCGGCGTCTATTTGTCCTGTCGTCATCGGAAGGTTGTCCCGTAGGTTGGCCTACAGCGGCCTTATAAACCGTCTGAGGGAGCTGGCGCACGCTGGATGAGTTCTATTCTCCGGCCTTCCGACCCCTATTTCTCACGCCGCCTAGCAGCTTTGACGAGTACGCTGCGTACCCACGTAGAGGTTTTACCGCCTGCCGCCTTTCAAACTAAGTTCGGCATCCGTCATGCGGATTTCAAGGCGCGCGTTCTGGCGCTCACTGGCCGGTTTGGGCGGCCTGCCCATTCGTTTAGTTTCCATGCCGTAATTGTACGGAAAACAAAGCCAACGAAAAAAGCCGGGCAAGTGATGCCCGGCTTTCGTCGAAAAACAAAGAGTATTGGGGACTTACGCCGCCACCTGTCCCGCACGCCGCTTCTTGAACCAAACCGCCCCGGCCGAAATCAGGCCGACCAAGCCCATGGCGGCAATGGCGCCTGCCTCGGGGACTGCAGCGGGAGTAATCAACGCGACTGAACCAGTGCTGTTCAGCGCAACGAAATCCAAATAGTACGTTCCGCTTGGGCTCGGTAGTCCATTTGCGTCGCGGAAGTAAATGGAGTCAACAGTGTGAGTGCCATCCGCAAGTCCAGCGGTACCACCGATACCAGGAACTGTCGTCCACGAAGCCGCAGAATCAAGATTCCACTCATACAGATGCCATTGGCCGTCCGCCATGAGATCGATCGGAGTTGAACCATCCATCTCAGCACCTGTATTTCCAGGACCGTCCAGATTAATCGATGTGGTGAGTCCGGCGACGGTTGTTCGTACCCAGTAACCGATCCATCCATCGATGCCGGCACTCGTTGTGAACGACATATTGCTGGACGGCGTTCCACCGCCAGACAGGTGTCGAATGCGAATGCCGTTCACCAGCGCATTGTTTTCTTCGTAGTTGAGCACGAGCTTTTGAAAGCCGATGCCTTCCCTGCCGAAACCGTCGGCTCCGCCGTTGACGACACGAACGGCAGTAGAATTTGGGTTGTCGTCAACCGATGTCCCAGAATCATTTGGGTCGGAGGTAAAGGGCGTTTCGTCCGTGTTGAACGTCGCAAACACGAGGTCTGCTGATACACGACCGCAGAATATCCCCAAAACCGCCACTGCAAAAAGAAGCTTTTTCATGCCAACGCCACCTTGCTTGGGCTGATGAGAATTGAAGCCGCGGAACCTCCCGCCGGTTTGCGGCCATTTTTGTATCTGCCCGCAATATAATCGTGCCAACTAAAGGGTCAACAAGAATCTCGAAAAAACGCGAGATAGTTTCTCGCCTTTGCGCACCACGCCCACGCGCTCGCGCAAGCGGCATTTCTTTTGCGCAGTGCGCACGCGCCGCTGCGCAAACGGCTAGATTCTCAACGATCTCGGTCACGGTAGCCGACCGGATCCGTTATCTACGGCGCGCCGCGAAGTACTGAGTCGCTCACTGCAGTTCACCGATTATGCGGTGAATCGTGCGCCGGAATTGACTGCGGGCGCGTCACCGAAGAGTGATAATCGGCGTCTGGCTTCGGCTGTGAGTTCGACTCGACTGAGCTCGCCGAAGTTAGCCGAACATAGACGCTTCCCACTGGATCATTGGCCGCGGACTGTCATTAGTTGCGGCCGCGGCGCGAGATCCGCAGGATTCGCTGCACGGCAACTGCAATGGTAGCCATGCCGCCGACTGCTCCGTGCAACAGGAATGCACTGGGCTCGGGAATAGCCGTGGCGCCGGCCGCAAAGGAAAAGTTGTCGATCCCCATGCCATGGTCAAGGCCGGGGTCGTTGCGCTCAACCCATCGCAGCCAAAGCACACTGCCTGCTTGCCAATCCAGGTCGGTAATCGTGCCGCCAAGATCGCTCACGCGCCCCGCCGTATTGCCCGCAACCGGGCCGTCGGTCGTCGTGAATACGGGCGATGTGAAATCGAAGCTGCCACCCGGAGCTGTCCAGGTCACGGATGCGAATGTGCTGCCGAACCCGTATTCGAATGTCATTGTCTGTGCCGCAGGCGGCTCGTTGTCGCCCGCATCGCGCCATTGTTCGCCATCGTAACCGACCGTGACCTGGTTTAGCACGCTGCCGGTCGAATTCATCAGGCTAAGGGCAATCCATCCGTCGGCCGCGCCCAAGCCAACGCCGGTCGCTTGATCGCCGGTATTGCCGAAGTTTCCACCGCCAATTGCGCCCAGCGACCGGTCGCCGTCGTCCGTTGCGCCGAAGCTGTAGAACCGTCCCGCTCCGGCTGAACCGTCCGTTGCATCATATGCCGACATTGGAAACGGCGTGGAGTCCGCGCCCGCGGTCACCCGAAACAAACTCCAGCCGGGGATGGTGGAGTCGTTCGTCCAGCTGTGTCCGATGCCCGTCGCCGCCAGCGAGTCGAAATTCTGGACGTAGTTCGATCCGATCGAGGAATAATCGAGCGCCGCCAACAAGAGAGTTGCTGACGAGCCGCAGATGGAAACCGCCGCTACCAGGGTGGCAAGTCGCATCATGATTGGATCCAGATTTACCCGCTGCCATCGACTAGGCAGATCAGAGCGTGACTGCAATCCAATTGCTCACTATCAACCTCCATGAAGGGCATTAACGAAAGCCGCGATTATGGGGTTCGGCCCGACGGGCTGTCAAGAAATTTTGCCGCATATCTCGCCACTTTGGTGAAAAATGTGACGGCTGCGACGCCCTGCGAATCACAGGATTATGCAACTAGTCGCAAAGGCCGGAGCCGCAACGCGGTGATCGTCAATAGGCAGGGCGTGAGCCCCTGGGATCGATCGTGGTTTTTGAACCAAGAAGCCACAGGGGCGGCCGTGGATTACTTTCGCGCCGATGGGGCTTGCCGTTTTTTGGCCCATCACAACCAAGCGGCTTGCGCCCCTGGCTATTGACTGTTGGCCCGTTGGGCCTGCGAGCAAGCGTTTGTCTAATCCTGTTCATCAATGGGCGCCAAGCTTCTATTTGCCGCGCCGCCAGAGCGCTGCCAGAGCGCCGATTGTCACGAGAAAGAAAGTCGACGGCTCGGGCACGCTCGAAACCAGCGAG
>DASXWB010000895.1:0-2878 GCA_036503915.1 Lacipirellulaceae bacterium
CTCCCCCTGATTGTCCCCAGGGAGGGAGAGTGAATCGGAGCGATCGTAGCGTTGCTCGGTTGCCGCCTCACCCGAGAGGAAGTAGCGCCGCACCTAGGGGCTTTCACGCGCGCTGAACGACGCATCTCGCGACAGGCGCCCCATTGGGAACCCCGAGAGTGTAGCCGAAATATCGCGCGTGACGACCTGCGAGACGTCTCAATTGCGGCGTCACTATCTGACGGTCATTGTTAGTGTACATTAGCACAGTTAGTGGCCGAAAACAAGAGGGTGTGCGGGAGAAATTAGCTTTTAGCTATTAGCTTTTAGCTAGAAGCGGCCACAACACCTGTAGTTGGGAGCGCGCATCGGTGAGAGCCGAAACTCACGGCCCGCCGGCCCAAGCTTTGCAAGGACATAGTGGAATGATTGGCAATCGATGATTCATCGAAAAGATTGCATGATTCATTCGGCTTTGAATGTCTTGCCGGTGATTTCGTCGCGGACGATGGTGCCGCGCGGCCATTTGGGCAGCCAGTTTTGTTCGGCATCATCGGGGAGTCGCTTCACGTAGGTGACTTCGAATTCGTAGGTGTGATTTGGCAGCTCGCCGATGGCCCATTGTTGGTAGCGGCCGGCGGCCGGATAGGGGATCGACTCGATGGTTTTGATTTCCTTGACCTCGAAGAGCAAGAGCGGCCGGTTTAGTTTGGTGTCGTCGGCTTGCCAGCGGACGACCATGAATTCGGGTTCGCCGATGACCTCGACGGTGTACGCGATGTCGTCGAAAGCCGGATTGCCATTCGAACCCTGAGCTTTGAGAACAAATGCAGTTCGGCCGAGAACTTGTTTGGTTTCGACGATCTGGTAGCGGTCGAGGTTGAAGGTTTGAAACTCGCCCGTGACGTCGATGCACTTCGGTATGCCGTTGATGCGCAGGAAAAGGAATTGTTCGAAGACATTCTCGTTGCAGTCATCCCAAATCTCCCAAGGCACAAATAGCGCTGGCCGGCGTCCGCGGCGGCGAAAGTCGCTGGAGTTGGTTCCGTCGAACGCGACGAAGCGGTCGACGACCTCGGTACCATTATCGTCCGTAATTCGGCGGATCCAGCTTGTAAGCGGGCGCCGCTTGCCGTCGTCCGGCGCCTTGGCGGGGGCAAGGATTTTGAGTTCATCGACTGTGTCGAGCAGATCATCGGTGAGGATCGTTGAGGTGGTTCCCGGAGTTGCTTCGGGCGATGGTGTGGCATGCGTGAGGACGTGATACTCGAATTCCAGCCGGTCGTAAATTTCGAAGCGCCGTTCGATCGAGGCGGCAAGGTCTGCGACAGCAATTGATTGGTTGGAATCTTGCGGCTGTTGAGCGATGGCCGAAGTGCCAACCAACAAGATGCCGAGTAGTACGAGCGAACAAATGCCGGATTTATTGATGAGGACCGACTTCACGACTCGTCTCCTTTTTGTTGGGTTGCGGCGGTGACGAAAAGGTCCCCAGTTGACGAAGTTTTGCAGGCGCGCTTTGCGGTCGGCGATTATTCCATGAGTATGCCGGATTGGTCACGGGCGGCAAGTCGAGAGGTGACACGGATGTGTGTCGCCCTGGCAGGGCTTCATTGAGGGTTGCGCGGATGCGGACCCACGTCTGACGCCCTGGGCGGTGGTGGGTCGTTAAGTGTGCGACCCGGAGGGGAGCGGCTATACTGCCGGGATGAATTGGGTCAAGCTCCTCTGTTACTCAATCGCACTTTCGCTCGCCATGGCCGGCATCGTCAGAATCTTCGTCAAGTCGCTCAGCAATAAGCGGTTCAGCGTGGCCAACTTACTTTATTTGACGACGCTGCTCGCCGTAGCGCTGGCAATTTACCTGGCGAGCCTGCATTGGTCGCCCCGATGACCCCGCCTGTCGAGGCGCGCTTTGCGGTCGGCGATCATTCCATGAGTATGCCGGATTGGTCACGGGGGGCAAGTCGAGAGGTGACACAGTTGTGTGTCGCCCTGACAGGGCTTGTTTGATTTTTGGGTGATGGTGAACCCAGGGCTGACGCCCTGGGCTATTTTCGTGCGCCCCTACGGGGCAGCTTCGCATGCGTCATTCACCGACGCTTTTGGTTTTCCCTTATTGATAGTTTCTGGGGAGAGATCAAAATGAGCCCGCTGGACTTTATTGTGTCTCGCAACTCAGGGCCGACGATATGCTCACACGACGCTCTTTTCTGGCCGGGGCGACGGTACTTGCGGCGGGCGCTTTGGGGCTTCCTGCGCGCGCGGCGCAGGCTGCGCGGAAGAAGGTGGCGTTGTTGGGGACCGAAGTGCGGCTGCATTCGCATGCGCAGCATTTTTTGGATCGGATGACGCTGGGCTATGCGTGGGGTGGCGGGTGGCAGGAGCCGCGCGTCGAGGTGGCCTCCGTGTTTATCGATCAGTTTCCTGAGGGCGACCTTGCTCGCGGGCGGGTGAAGCGGCATGGGTTGAAGCTATTTCCGACGATTGCCGAGGCGCTGACGCTGGGCGGCGAGAAGCTGGCGGTGGATGGTGTGGTGATTATCGCCGAGCACGGCGACTATCCTCAAAACGAAAAAGGCCAGCGGCTTTACCCGCGATATGAGTGGTTCAAGGAAGTCGTGAAAGTGTTCGAGGTAAGCGGCCGATCGGTGAGCGTGTTCAACGACAAACATCTTTCGACGACGTGGCCGCGCTGCCAGGAGATGGTGGAAGATTCGCGGCGGCTGGGTTTTGCGTTTCTGGCCGGCTCGTCGCTGCCGGTCACGTGGCGGCTGCCATCGGTGGATGTGCCGCACGGCGCACCGCTCGTGGAGAGCGTGTGCGTGTGTTATGGCGGCGTGGATAGCTACGATTTTCATGGGCTGGAGACGGCGCAGTGCATGTCGGAGCGCCGCGC
>DASXWB010000896.1:0-2326 GCA_036503915.1 Lacipirellulaceae bacterium
CGGGCGGGGCACTGACGATGTCAACGTCTCCGTCCGTCGCGCAAGTTGCCGGATCAACCGGAACGGTCACCGTTAGCGGCGCGGGTTCGGCATTCAACAACAGCGGGCAGTTGCAGATTGCCGTATTGGGGACCGGTTCCATCACGATCTTGGACGGCGCTCAAGTGACCAACACGCTCGGCGTTGTGGGCTGGATGGCCGGCTCCGACGGCACCGCCACTATCCGCGGCGCGGGATCGGCGTGGACGAATTCGAGCGAGCTCCATATCGCCTCGGAAGGTACAGGCAGCTTGACAATTACCGCCGGGGGTCAGGTCACGAACACGCTGAGTGTCGTCGGCGACCTGGCCGGTTCCGACGGAAAGGTTACGGTCAGCGGCATGGGATCGACGTGGACCAATAGCAGCCAGCTCCTCGTTGGCTTCGAAGGCATCGGAGTGTTGGACCTTACGGACGGCGGCACAGTAAGCAGTACGTTGTCCGCACTTGGCTTAGGAGCAGGCAGCGATGGCACGGCCAGCGTGAGCGGCGACGGGTCGACGTGGACGATGACGGAGGACCTCTTAGTCGGCGGGGTAGGAACCGGCGAATTAACGATTAGCGCGGGCGGCCGCGTCAACAATGCCACGAGCCTTGTGGGCAGCTCGCCCGGTTCGAATGGCTCGGCCACTGTCACCGGCAACGGATCGACATGGGCGAATTCAGGCCAGCTCGTTGTTGGCGCTGAGGGAACTGGCACGGCGCTCGTCGAGGAAGGCGCAATCGTCACGGCGGAAGGGGTGCGCGTTGGTTTGGCCGCGGGCGGCGACGGTGACTTGACGATTACCGGCGATGGATCGAGCTTTACCAGTGGCCAGCAGGTGCAGATTGGCCAGCTTTCAACCGGCGACCTAATTCTTTCGGACGGCGCGCTGCTCGAGTCGAAGAAGGGCACGTCACCCACAAGCACCAGTGGCATCATTGGCACCGAGGAGGGCGCCGTCGGCGCCGCCACAATCACTGGCGCAGGCACGCGATGGGAACAGGACGGCGGAATGAATGTGGGGTTTCGAGGCTCAGGCACGATGAACGTGCAAGACGGCGCTCAGATTCACTCGTCCGACGGCATTATCGGGCGGTTCCCCGTGGCGACGGGCACCGCCACGGTGTCGGGTGCTGATTCTAGCTGGCTGGTCGACAACGATTTACACGCTGGCGGGAACGCGGAAGGCGACGGCGGAACGGCCACGTTGAACGTGTCGGCTGAGGCGAGCGTGACCGTCGGCAACCTGCTGCGGGTGTGGGGCGGCGGCACGGTGAATCTCAGCGGCGGGACGCTCACGGCCGACAGCATTCAACATACCGACGGCGGCGCGTTCAACTTCACCGGCGGCACGCTGCACGTGGAAACCTTTACGGGCAACCTGACGAACAGCGGCGGCACGCTTGCGCCGGGCGCGCCAACCAGCACGACAACGGTTGCCGGCGACTACGCGCAGATTTCGGGCACGCTTGCGATCGAGATGGCTTCGCCGAGTAGTTTCGAGAGGTTGGTTGTCAGAGGCAACCTGATGTTGGACGGAATCTTGAACGTCTCGCTCCTTGACGGCTACTCTCCGGCCGCCGGTGCGACATTCGACGTTCTGGATTGGGGCACCCTGGCGGGCAGTTTTTCAACGCTTCAGCTTCCGCCACTGCCAGGCTCGCTGGCGTGGAACACAACTCAGCTCTACACGGGCGGCGTGCTGGCCGTCGCCGGGGCAGGCCTGTCTGGCGATTACAATCTCAACGGGACCGTCGATGCGGCCGATTACATCGTCTGGCGCAAAACACTCGGTCAAACCGGCACCGGCCTTGCCGCGGATGGCGATGGCGACGGAATGATTGACACCGACGACTACGATGTGTGGCGAACCCACTTTGATGAATTCGCCGGCGGAGCCGCGGCCACGGGCGCGATTGTTCCAGAACCGGAAACTGTGCTAAGTCTCGCCATGGGAATATTGTCGATGGTATTGTGGCCGCGTGGGCTGGTTCTTTAGCCTTCGCCGAGACTCTTTCAAGCGCGGCGAAATTGGCCGCAATGAACGAAATTGACCGATTTTTTCAGACCGCGTCCCCGTAGCTCAACTGGATAGAGTGTCGGCCTCCGAAGCTTCTCCCCGCGCTACATCTCGGAGCATCGATCGAAAATGTAGCGCAGCTCGACGTCTTGCGCTCTCATGGACACTTGTTTGGTCCCTCGTCCGGTTTATAGAAAAAGAAATGCGCAAAGAACACCCGCGGCAGGAATCCGTCCACCAACCCTAAGCTTTGCGGAACAGCAATCTGATGCACGTTCAGCATA
>DASXWB010000897.1:0-6855 GCA_036503915.1 Lacipirellulaceae bacterium
ACTACGTCGACCTGTTGCGGCTGGCCCATGCAGAAAGCCGGGGCACGGCGACCAGCGATTTCGCCATGATCCTCGGTCGATTTGAATGGGACGCTCATTCGGGCATCTGGGATTTGCGCGAGCAGCTTTCCGCCGAGCAGCGCAAAAGCTTAATCGCAGAGCTCGACAATCTGGATCGCCGCCGCGAGCCTTGGTCCGTGCGCCTCGAGCGCCAACGCATTATCGAGCAAAACAACGGCTGGGAACGTGACGCAGCGTTGATTCTCGAGGATTGGTCCGGTAAGGAACGCAATCCTTGGTGGCGCATTGACCACTTTCGCCGCGTCACCGAGCTGAGAATCTTAATCGTTGAACTCAGCCTCCGCGCATACCAACTTGACTACGGCCGGTGGCCACCGCGACTTGCGGAGCTAGTGCCCGACAGTTTGCCCGAAGTTCCGCCGGATCCGTTTAGCAACTCCGACATTATATACCAGCTCGTCGGCGATTCTTACAAGCTTTACAGCATCGGCCCGGACGGCATCGACGACGGCGGGAAGCGGGCGGTAATTCAAAATGGCGCGTACGTCGGCGACTTTACGCCGGTCGCTCTGTTTAGGCCGCCTGTCGTTGCGAACCAGCCGGCAACAAAAAATTCGGGCGAGGAATCCGGTCCATGAGCGAACCTGTTGGGGCGAGGCATGTCTACGTGAGCGGTCTGTCGTTCAACACAACCGTCTCGCTTCCGCTCAGCCGCCATGGACCCTTGGAAAGAATACGCCGCCTGGCAAGATGGCCGCGACATCGTCCGCCAGTGGGCCTCGTTGGAGGGCAAAAGCCCCACGATGAGCGAGGACCTGCTCCAAGGATACTCGCCACGCCGTGGACCCAAGTTGTTGTTCGCAGCGGTGAGTCTCGTGGCTCATGTCGGCTCTTCGCTCGCCGAACTGTGGCGAATGTTTCGCAGCAGCTAACGGCCTACAAGCCTTCGTTGAGCGGCTGCAGATCGGCCGGGACGAAGCGGCCGTCCTTGCGCAACAGCTCGCCGTCGAACCAGATTTCGCCGCCGCCGTAGTCGGGCCGCTGGATGTGCACCAGGTCCCAGTGAATGCGGCTGCGGTTGCCGTTGTCGGCAATCTCGTACGCCTGGCCCGGCGTGAGATGAAATGAGCCGCCGATCTTCTCGTCGAACAGCGTGTCCAGCATCGGGTGCCGCACGCGGTTGTTCACGCCGATGGCCCATTCGCCGCAGTAGCGGGCGCCTTCGTCCGAATCGAGGATTCGATTCAATTTTTCGGTCTCGTTCGCCTTCGCATGGACGATCTTGCCGTCCTTGAACTCGAATTCGACGTTGTCGAAAAGCGTCCCCTGATAGCGCGACTGGGTGTTGTAGCGAATTCGCCCGTTGATGCTATCGCGCACAGGCGCGGTAAACACCTCGCCGTCCGGCATGTTGCGCTCGCCCCAACATGGAATCACTGGAATGCCCTTGATGGAAAACTCCAGCTCGGTGCCCGGCGCGACGATCCGCACGCGATCGCATTTGCGCATTCGCTCGGCGAGCGGATCCTGGGCCTTCTGCATTGCACCATAGTCGGCCGTGCACACGTCAAAATAAAAATCCTCGAACGCCCGCGTGCTCATATTGGCCGACTGGGCGAAAGAATCCGTCGGGTACCGCAACACGACCCACTTGGTCTTGGCCACGCGCACGTCGGTATGCACCGCCTTCCACCAATGCTGCTGATAGAGATCCATCTTTTCAAACGGCACGTCGGCGAACTGGCTGCTGTTGGCCGCGCCGCGCACGCCGATATACGCCTGCATCTGCTCCATGCGTGCCGATTCGAACTGGCCGGCCAGCTTCATGCTCTCTTCGCTGGCCGTTTGATAGAGTGACCGCAGCACGGCGTTGGATTTCCACGAAACGAACGGCACGGCCCCTCGCTTCGCCGCGCCTTCGACCAGCCGGCACACCAGCGTCGGCTCCGGCAGGTCGAACGCCTCGATGAGAACCCGTTCGCCGCGCTCGATGCGGCAACTATGGTCCAGCAAAATGTCAGCCAGCCGGTCGATGCGCGGGTCGTACATGATCGATACCGAGTTAGAAGCACAATTTGCCTTGACCTTGCAGGTCGACGGCTTTCCGGCCATGGCCAATGGGCGAACTCGAAAAACCATGATAGGCTGTTCGTCGCGACCGAACAACCGCATGTCCGATACACACTCCAACCCGTTTGCCGTACTCTCCCGCGATACGAACCAGGCGCGTGGCATCGCGCAGTACGCGCTCGACATGGTGAGCGGCCGGCACGCGGGCCCGAGCGACTCCGTTCTCAAGAAGGTAGAACAATTCCACCTCGATAGCCTGGCGTGCGGCGTGAGCGCACTGGCCTGCGGCACCAATGCACCTACGGTGCTGCGGCGCGAGGCGCTCGAGTATCGCACGAGCGACCCGGCCGATGGCGTACCGATGTTCGGCTCGGCCGTTCGCGTGGCGCCTGAAAAGGCCGTGCTCGCTTGCTCTTCGGCCGTGCGCGAATGGGATGCCAACGGCACGAATTTCGGCTACAACCCGGCCCGAGGCGCCACGGCCGGCGAGTTTGGCCACAACGATTTCTACCCCGTCGCCGTAGCCGCCGCGCAGCTGGCCGGCCTCGATGGCCGCCGCACGCTTGTGGCCATGGCCACCCTCGATGAAATCCGCGGCCGGCTGGCCGAGGTATTTAAGCTCAACAGCCACAAAATCGATCATGTGGTTCACGGCGCCATCGCCTCTGCTGCCGTCTACGGCGCCATACTCGGCGCGACGGTCGACCAGATCGAATCAGCAATTGGCCTAGTCGTTGCGCACTACATCCCGTTTCGCGCGATTCGTCACGGGCACCAGCTCTCCGACTCGAAGGGCTCCTCGGCTGCCATCAGCGCGGAAGCCGCGGTCGCTAGTGTGCGACGCGCCATGCGCGGTTTCGTCGGCCCGGCCGATATCTTTCGCAATCCTCAGGCAATCTTCTGCCTGTTCGAGCCGCCGGCGCAGCCCGAGATCAGCCCGTTCGATCTGACTCTCGCCACGGCGGGCGACGACTTTGCCGTGATGGGCATGCACTTCAAGCTTGGCATTTACGAACACCAGTCGGCCGGCGCCATTCACGGCGTCATGAAGATCATCGCCGAGGAGCCCAAGCTGCTCGACGACCTTGATAGCCTGCTCGACGTGCGCATCCGAATTTACGAGCCGGCGTTCAGCATCATCGGCGACCCGGCCAAACGCGACCCGCGCACGCGTCAAAGCGCGGACCATTCGATGGTCTACATCGTGGCCACGCTATTGCGCAAAGGCTACGACGCGCGCCGTGGCGGCTGGGACGGCCGCGGCGGATGGCGACGGCTGATGCTCACGCCGGCCGACTACGCCGAGGCCGAAACGGCCCTGTTTCATCCGCTCACTCGTCGAATTATGCAGCACATCGACTTTCGCCATGGGGGGCGTGACTATGATCGGCGTTATCCCGATGGCCTGCCCACGACGGTCGAGCTGGTTCACGCCAAGCTGGGTCCGCTTTCCAGCGGCCTCGTGATGTACCCAGCCGGCCATGCCCGCTGCGACACCGAGGACTTGTCCGCACTGCTGGAACAAAAAGTCAAATTACTGGCGGCCCAGGGCGTCGATGACGTCGCCGCGCTCGTCGAGCGATTGAGCAACTTGGCGGACAAGTCGCCCCAGGAAATTGCTGACCTTTACAACTTCAAGATTCGTGGGTTAGACGAGTGACACGAGGCGCCGCGAATGCGACTGCTGTGGATAGTCTTGCCGAGCTGGCGCGCCAGGTCCGCGGCAGCACGCTCGAGCAGTTGCAGGTTCCCGATTCACGCTGGCTCACGTGGGCGCCGCAGGACACCTCGAACCACATTCTGTGGCATGCGGGCCATGTGCTGTGGCTGCAGGACGCGCTCACGATCCGTCCGCTGACGGGCCGCAGCGAGCTGCCGCGCGGTTGGGCGGCACAGTTTGGACAAAACTCGCGGCCCGAACTTCATGCCGATTGGCCAAGCGTCGCCGAAATTCAGACGCTACTGGCGAATCAACTCGAGCGAATCGAAACGCTGCTTAGCGAGCATGCAGAGATCATCATGACGAATCCGAACGCAACTCGGCCGAGCGGCGGCTGGCCCCTTTTGCCCGGCATGATCCACGGCTGGCACGACGAAGCGCGCCATCAAGGTGAGATGTATCTCCTCTACAAACTGGCACGAGTCCAATCGTAGACATGATATTTGCTTGACAACGAGATGATTTAGAGCACCTAACATTATTAAACCGCCAAGGACGCCAAGTGCGCAAAGTGTGGCCTCGTACTGCGAACGACCCATGCTCTCTCTTGGCTACCTTGGCGCACTTGGCGGTTTAATTCATTCTGTCAGACGCTCTTAGACACATGGCCAATGAGAATGAACTAACGATGGTGTATGCTGGCCGCCATTTGTCGATGGTCGTGCGTGGTGATTGGGAATTCGCTACACGCAACACGAAGAGGCCGTCGGTTGGCATTGTGGCCATCACCGACGCGGGCAACGTCGTGCTGGTTGAACAGTACCGCCCGCCGGTCAGCGGGCCGGTCGTGGAACTGCCCGCAGGACTTGCTGGCGACGTTGCCGGCGCTGAGGACGAGGTGTTGCTTGAAGCGGCAAAACGCGAGCTCTTGGAAGAGACCGGTTATGCGGCCGCCAAATGGGTAGAACTCGGTGAGGGATACAGCTCGCCAGGTCTCACGGACGAGTCGATTGTACTTTTCCTGGCTCAGGGACTTACGAAGCAAACTGCCGGCGGCGGCGATGGAAGTGAGCAGATCACGATTCACGAAATCCCGTTGGGCGCGGTCGCCGGATGGCTGCATGCGAATGAACTTAGCCTGGATCTGAAATTACTTGCAGGTTTGTACGCGGCCCAAGCATATCTCAATCAGGACGGCTGACGCCATGAAACGCGAACAACCAATGAACGCTGGAAGCAATTAACCTGTGGGGCCTCTCTGAGGCCGACTGGATTCGAGAATTAGCAGGTCCATCGGCGTCAGAGACGCCTCCACACAATCGTTGATGACGCATGATAGGATGAACCGGCTCATATTCTGAAAAACACACGTGAATCATACGTCGGAGGCGGCCGTGGATACTATTGATCGCCGTTCGTTCCTGGGACGCAGTTTCGTCGGCATTTCGACCGCGGCCTTCTTCGCCGGCAACGATTCTCCTGCGCAGGCTGAAGAATCCAATGTTCGCGCGAACACCCTCGCGCCGCTTTCGAAAACGTATCGAGCCGCCGCGATTGGCTCTACAGGTCACGGCGATTTCGGACATGGTCTCGATCGCGCGCTCGTAGGCATACCGGGCGTCGAATTTATCGCGATCGCGGATGACAACGCCGAAGGCCTCAAGCAAGCAGGCGAGCGATGCGGCATCAAGAGGCTTTATACTGATTATCGCCGTATGTTGACTGACGAGCAGATCGATCTGGTCACCATCGGTATGCGACACGTCGATGCTCACGAAGAAGTCGTGTCCCGCTGCGCTCGGGCCGGCAAACACATCTATTGCGAAAAGCCGCTTGCTGCAGACTTGGCGAGCTTCGATCGCATGGTCGCCGCTTGCGACGAAGGCGGCATAAAACTGGCAGTTGCGCTACCGAATCGGGCATCGCCCGCTATTCAGCAAGCGCTAAATCTCATCCGCGACGGCAACTTGGGGAAACTTCGTTCGCTACGCGCCCAAGGCAAGTGCGACCAGCGCGGCGGCGGCGAGGATCTCATGGTGCTCGGTTACCACAACCTCGACCTGATGTGCTTGTTCGCGGGCCAACCGCAATGGACATTCGCCCAGGTGATGCAAGGCAGTTCGGACGCGACAAAAAGCGATGCGCGGCCGGCGACCGAGCCGATCGGACCAATCGCCGGCGACTGCGTGGCCGCGATGTTCGGATTTGCCGACCAGGTCCACGGGTATTTTCAGTCGCATCGGAACTCGGAACCCGACAATGACCGGTTTAGTTTGGAAGTCCACTGTACGAAAGGCATCATCGCCGCGCGCAGCCTGACGGATGTTGTTTGGTTTCAAGGCTCGTCGTTCAATCCGGCAAAGGCCCACTCATGGGAGCCAATTCGTGTTCCGGAATGGGATGTATTGCCCGACAAGTACCACTGGTGCCATCAGCAGCTGATTCTCGACTTGCTGTCAGCCGTCGAGCAGGACCGCGAGCCCCGCACCGGCATTCATCACACGCGCTGGGCGCAGGAAATGATCCAAAGCGTTTACGTGTCGCATTTAGCACAATCGCGAGTGGCGCTGCCGCTTTCCGCAGACCAGCGCACGCATCCACTGCTGTGAGCTCCTCTCAGCAACCGCCGGTTTTTTCTGCAACAGGCATTGGCCTGGGCGTCGACCGCGGAACTTCGCCAGCCAATTTGCGCCGGAAGCGCTCCGCCGAGCGAGCGGATTCGTCTTCGCCCGGCCCGCCCCCGAATTGCTTCCAGTACAGTTCGTGGAACGGATTGATCTTTGGTCCAATTACCTTCTCGTTCACCAGGTGCGGCGGCAACGACTGCCACCATTCTTCATACGCGGCGTCAAGTTGCTTTATCACATCCGGGTGCATGGCTGCGACGTCCGTCGTTTCTCCCGCGTCGTTTTTTACGTCGAAGAGCTGCCATTGACGGCGGCCATCGCCGGCAGAAACCAAATGCCAGCGGCTGGTTCGCACACCGCAATTCGCGTACTTGTAGTCGTCTATCTTGGCGCCTTTTGGCCAGCGGCCGATGTGCGTGAAAAGTACTCGGTCCTCCCACTGCTCGTTTAAATCTTGTAGCAGCGGCACGAGGCTGC
>DASXWB010000898.1:0-3142 GCA_036503915.1 Lacipirellulaceae bacterium
CAACACCTGCACGCCCGGCCCGTAGGTGCAGGTGGTTGCACCCCCAGAGAGGCTGAAATTCTGCGCGCAAGACGGGCACGTCAGGTCGGCCCAGGAAGCGTCCGCGACCGTGTCGAAAGGAACATGACAATGAGGACAACGGACTTGCATACCCCACCAAAATGCGCAAGCCAGCGAGCGCAGGCCAATGCTGATGATTATCCGGCGGCTCTACGGCAATGTAAACGGTGCCCCGGGCGGATAAGCCTTTGCAAAACCACCCCGATTGCAGCCCGCGGCGCAACGAGGAGGCAAAGCATCCTTGCTCGCGCTGCGGGCTGCAATCCCTGACGTCACCGCTCATAGGTTGCGGCATCCAGGTTCAAAATGGCCTGGCAAGTTACCGTGAGCGCGGCGAGATCAACCGGGTCGAGCGCCGCGTCGGGCTGTGACTCGCCAAGTCGAACGAATTTCGCGGCCTCGTCTGCCGCCTTTTCCGATAACAGCTTCCGCTGCTCCGCGCATAGTTCGGCCAACAGCCGCAGTTCGTCATCGTCTGGTTGCCGGCCAGTTAGCCGCAGGAACGCCTCGCGAATCTGATCCTGCAACGTCGATTGCGACTGCAGTACGGTCGCGGCCAGCGCGCGAGCCGCCTCGACAAACTGCACGTCGTTGAGGAGCACGAGCGCCTGCAGCGGCGTGTTGGTGCGGCCGCGCGAGACGGTGCACACCTCGCGCGTCACGGCGTCAAAGGCCAGCATGTTGGGCAGCGGCGCGGTCCGCTTCCACACTGAATAGAGCGAGCGGCGATACAAATCGCGGCCGGTCGATTGCTGGTAGGCGGGCGACATCGTGTTTGTTTCGCGCCACAAATCGCCGCCCGGTTGATAGGGCGCGACAGGCGCGCCACCCATGCGTCGGTCGAGCAATCCGGATGCCGCCAGCGCCAGGTCCCGAATTTGCTCCGCCGACAGGCGCCGGCTTGGACCGCGCGCGAGCAATGCATTTTCCGGATCGCGATCGCGCAGCTCCGGCGAACAGCGCGAATCTTGTTGATACGTCGCCGAGAGCGCGATCATACGACACAGTCGCTTCACATCCCAATCATGTTGAACAAAATCCCGTGCCAGCCAGTCGAGCAGTTCTGGGTGCGTCGGCGCAGCGCCTTGCCGGCCAAAATTTTCCGGTGTCGTCACGAGCGGGTGGCCGAAGAAATTCGTCCACAGGCGATTCACCGCAACTCGCGCCGTAAGAGGATGCCGCGAATCCGTCAGCCACAACGCCAGGCCCAAGCGGTTCCGCGGCGCCTCCTTGGGAAACGGAATCAAGATGTCGGCAAACGTGTCGCGTTCGACTCGATTGGCCTCGGTCCTGGGCGCATCGTACGCGCCGCGGGTAAGGATATGTGCGGGGCGCGGCTTGGCGAACTCGGCCATCACGGGCACTTCTTGCAGCGGCTCCTCTTCTTCCACCAGCTTTTGCCGCGCGGTGCGAAGCTTCTGTGTCGCGTCTCGCGCGGGTTGGTCAATCGCCGAAAAATAGTACGCCTGCAATGCGTCGCGATGAGAATCCACATCGGCCAGCGCCGCTGCCAGCGCCCCGCTGTCGTGCAAATCGCGAATCTCCAGCGGAGCGAGAGCGCGATCGAAGTAGCGCAGCTCGTCGATCTCGCCCTCCTTGAGTCCGCGGTCACGGAATCGCTCGCCCAGCGTGAAATGGCCGCTGCCATAGGTCGCGATGGAGGCTTTCTTGTGAATTTTGTCGCGGGTGACGCGGGTGGCGAATGGCTCGCCATTACGGAACAATCGCAGCCCCGCAGCTTTGCTGGAGCCGTCATAAGTTATGGCAACATGTTGCCATTCGCCGGCCGCAATCGGCGCCTCTGCACGTATGCCGATCGCATTTCCGGGCCAGACGCGGTACAGCCGCGCTTCGAGAATGCCGCCCTCAAGCATTAAGTCAAAGCCATTATATCCCACGTCGGTGCCGAGAGTGCGCTGGAGCACAACGAGCGGCAACGGATTGCGCGCGTTGTCGCGAAGCCAGAAGTCAATCGTGAAGCTGTCCCAACGATCGATTTCGAGCAGCTCCCGAAAGACGGCGCCGTGATCCCCGTCGAAGCGAATTGCCTGGCCGCGGATGCCGGGAACACTCGTTAGCTCGGGCGCGCTTCCTGCGTCGGACTTGCCGGAGATTTCGTTTTTCAACTTCGGGAGTTCACCGTCGAAGGTAAAATAGGCTTTTAGATTGGGAGCGCTTGTTGATCCGGGGCCCGACTTCGGCGAGCTACCCTCGGCCTGAGCTCGGGTCGAAGGCAGTTGAGCCGGGACGGTCCGGTTCGCTGGTCGCTGAATTGTTGTAAGCCATTGGTCGAACCGCGGCGCTCCTTCATGGATCGCCTTGGTGAGCGCCGCCTCCGCGGCATCAACTTCGCGCTTCGCCGCGGCGAGACGCGCTGCCTGCTCTTCGGTCGGCAGCAAGAGCGACGGCGATGGCACCTTGAGCGTATGATCGTACATCCCGTTTTCATCGATCGAGTTGAAGAATGCCAGCAGCGAGTAGTAGTCGCGCATCGTGATCGGATCGTACTTGTGATCGTGGCAGCGGGCGCATTCGAGCGTGAGTCCCAGGATGGCCGTGCCCATGGTGTGGGCGCGGTCCGCGGCGTTTTCCAGGAGCCATTCTTCGGCGATTGATCCGCCCTCGTTTGTGAGGCGATGCAGGCGATTGAACGCGGTAGCCAGAATCTGGTCGCGCGTCGGATTCTCCAACAAGTCGCCGGCCAGTTGCCACGTGAGAAATTTGTCGTAAGGGAGATTGTCGTTGAGCGCCCGCACGACCCAATCGCGGTAAGGCCACTGCGTATTGAGCAGGTCCGACTGATAACCGTACGAGTCGGCGTAACGAGCCGCGTCGAGCCAGGCTACCGCCATGTGCTCGCCGAATGCCGGGCTGGCCAGCAGCCGATCGATTGCTTGCTCGATGGCCGCATCAAAATTCTCGGCGGCTGCGAATTCAAATTCGCGGCATTCCTCGGCAGTCGGCGGCAGGCCGGTTAAATCGAGCGTCAGTCGACGAAGAAGGCGGAGCGCATCCGCGCGAGGCGCCGGCCGCAGGCCTTCAGCTTCCAATCGGGCCAGTACGAAGCGGTCGAAAGTTTCTC
>DASXWB010000899.1:0-9678 GCA_036503915.1 Lacipirellulaceae bacterium
GACCGATTTAGCCGCGAGCCGGGTCGGTGTGCCGTAGCATAGTTCCATTAGCGACCCAGTGGTTTTTAGTTTCGGCACACGGAGTGTGCCTACTACATGAGGTGCTGCCATGGCAACGAATTCGCCGTCGGATCGTCAGCGTGCCGCGGAGCGTCATTGGTCGTTGAGCCGTCGGCATTTTCTGCGCGGCGTCGGGGCGACGGTCGCGCTGCCCGCCCTGCCCTCGCTGCTGCCGCGCTGGTCGCATGCGGCTGAGGTCGCGACCGTGGCTAAGGATTCCGTTGCGGCTGTCACCGCGCCGCGCCGGATGGTGTTCCTCACGATCCCCAACGGCGTGCACCAGGAGAATTGGTGGCCAAAAGGTAAAGGAAAGGATTTCGAGCTAGGCGCGACGATGGAGCCGCTCGCTGCCCTGAAGGACCAGATTCAAGTCATCGGTGGCCTGGACCACATCAATGCCACGGCCGGCAAGGATGGTGCCGGCGACCATGCGCGCGCCAGCGCCTCGCTGCTCACTGGATGCCGAGCGAAGAAAACCAATGGGTCCGATATCCACTTGGGACCCTCCGTTGATCAGGTCGCGGCGCAGCACATTGGCCATCTCACGCGGTTCCCCTCGCTCGAGCTCACTTGTGATGCCGTGCGGAACTCCGGCAACTGCGACAGCGGTTATTCGTGTGCGTACCAGTTCAACATTGCCTGGCGCTCGGCCACCACGCCGGTTCCTCCAGAACCGAATCCGCGGCTGGTGTTCGAGCGTTTGTTTGGGTCCGGCTCGCCGGAGGAGCGGCGCAAAAGCCGTGCGCTTCTCCAGCAGAGCGACCGCTCGATCCTCGACTTCATTCGTGACGATGCCCGCTCGCTTGCACAAAAGCTCGACGCGAAGGACGGCCGCAAGCTCGACGAGTATCTCACGAGCATTCGCGAGATTGAGAAGCGGCTGGCTCGGTTCGAAGAGTTCGGCGACCTGCCGAATCCGAAGGTTGAGACGCCCGAAGGCGTGCCCGATCCGTTCGAAGAGCGCATGCAGGTGATGTACGAAATGATCGCGTTGGCGTTCGAAACCGACTCGACGCGGATCGCCACGCTGATCCTGGCGCATGATGGCAGCAACCGGCCGTTCCCGGAAATCGACGTGAAGCGCGGTCATCACGACCTGTCGCATCACCAAGGCAACGAAGACAACCTCGCGCAGATTGCGAAAATCGACCGGCATTACGTGTCGTACTTCGCCAAGTTCCTGGAAAAGCTTTCGACGATGAAAGACGCCGACGGCACGTCGGTGCTGCACAACTCGATGATCGTCTACGCCTGCGGCAACGCCGACGGCAACCGCCATTCGCACGATAACCTGCCGGTGATTCTGGCCGGCGCCGGCGGCGGCGGGCTTAAGCCGGGCCGGTTCCATGAGGTCGACTCGATGCCCATGTCGAACATGTATATCGAGATGCTCCAGCACATGGGAGTCTCCGGCATCGACCGCTTCGGCGATTCCGACGGCCGGCGCACGGCGGTGTAGCAGGCACACTCCGTGTGCCGTCCGCTGAATCAGTGTCAGGCCGGCTTTTCTTGCTATTCGATATACCGCAGGTTACAACGGCAGCATGTGTGAGGCATGCCTTCGCCGCAACAGCGGCGTAGGCATGGTTCGTTACGGATATGCTCACGGAGCTTCGCTCCGAGAGCATGCCACCCGGACGAAGCCGTGTGCCGTAGCTGACGTACGATACGCGATTTTCTTGCTATTGCATTTCTTTCGAGTTACAACAGCGGCAGGTTACGGCACACGGAGTGTGCCTACTACATTCCGGAGGCCGATAACCGTGAAATCGTCTGCGCCAAAGGAGCATTTCTCGCCGGCGTTTTTCGCTGCGTTCGCGTTAGCGATCGCGTTCTGCCACGGCTCTGAGTGTTCACTAACCGCCCAAGAGCCGATGCTGGAGGTTCGCTATCCGCATGGGCCGGATTCGTTTCGGCAGGAAGGCGTGCCTCATGGCAATGTTACCGAGCACGTTTGGAAGGACAGCAAGGTCTTTCCTGGGACGATCCGCCGTTATTACGTTTACGTGCCTGAACAATATGATTCGGCCAAGCCGGCGGCATTGATGGTGTTTCAAGATGGCCATGCCTATATCGACGAGGACGGCGACTTTCGCGTTCCCGTGGTGTTCGACAATCTCATTCATAAAGGCGAGATGCCGGTGACGATCGGCGTGTTTGTCGATCCGGGGCATAAGAAATCGGAGTTGCCACCGGAACGCGGCTGGCGGCCGCAGCCCGAAAATCGCAGCTTCGAGTATGACACAATCAGCGGCGATTACGCGGAGTTTCTTCTCACCGAAATTCTGCCGGCCGTTGAGAAAGGGTATCCGTTCACCGATGACCCCGAGGGCCACGCGATCTGCGGCATGTCGAGCGGCGGGATTTGTGCGTTCACCGTGGCCTGGGAGCGGCCTGACGCGTTTCGCAAAGTTTTGAGCCATATCGGCAGCTTCGCCAACATCCGCGGCGGCGACCTCTACCCGGGCATGATCCGCAAGCGTAGCAAGAAACGGCCCCTGCGCATCTTCCTGCAGGACGGCAGCAACGACCTCGACAACGAGCACGGCAACTGGCCGCTCGGCAATAAGCAGATGTACGCGGCGCTGAAGTTCCGCGACTACGACGTAAATTTCGTTTACGGCGAAGGCGCGCACAACGGCAACCACGGCGGGGCGATTCTGCCCGATTCGCTCCGCTGGCTGTGGCGAGATTACAAGCTGCCGGAAGGGTAAATGAATCTCACGCAAAGGCGCGAAGGCGCAAAGGAGATGCAAAATTGAACCAGCAAGGGCACAAAGAACACTAAGAAAAAGTCACTAGCTGATTTCATCTTTCTGGTTTTCAGCGATTGTCTTTGCGCCTTGGCGCCTTTGCGTGAGAGATTCCCATGCGTTTACGAACTATAATTGTTTTTCTTTTGTTGCTCTGCGTAGAGTCCACGGCTACGTCACGAAATGTCGTACTCTTTGTCACGGATGATCAGGGGCAGGACGCCGGCTGTTACGGCAACCCGGTGATCAAGACTCCGAATCTCGATGCGCTGGCCGCCGACGGCACGCGGTTCACGCACGCCTATTGCACGACGGCCAGCTGCAGCCCGAGCCGCTCGGTGATTCTCACCGGCCTGTTCAGTCATGCGAACGGCCAGTACGGTTTGGAACACGCGGCGCACCATTTTCGCAGCTTCGAGAATATCAAGAGCCTGCCCGTGCGGCTGAGCGCCGCCGGCTACCGCACGGCCCGAATCGGCAAGTTCCATATAGCGTCCGAAAGCGTGTACCGCTTTGATGAAAAGCTGCCCGGCAATCCGCGCAACGGCGTGGCAATGGCCGAGCGCTGCCGCAAGCTCATCGAAGCGGAATCAGATCGGCCCTTCTTCTTGTACTTTTGCACGGCCGATCCGCACCGTGGGGGCGGAGTGGCCGACGAAATTCCCGAGCGGCCGGACCGGTTCGGCAACCGGCCGCGCGGCCAGTCGTATCCGGGAGTCGAGCCGGTACACTACGACGCGGCCGACGTAATCGTGCCGCCGTTTCTTCCCGACACGCCGGCTTGCCGCGCCGAGCTCGCCCAGTATTATGAATCCGTTTCGCGCGCCGATGCCGGGTTGGGCCGACTGATCGAAATTCTCAAACAAGCGGGCAAATATGACGACACGCTCATCATTTACATCGGTGACAACGGTATTCCGTTCCCTGGCGCGAAGACGACGGTTTACGAGTCGGGCATGCGTTTACCTTGCGTCGTGCGGAACCCATACGCAAACAAGCGCAGCGTGGTGAGTAGCGCGATCGTAAGCTGGGTCGACATCACGCCGACGATTCTCGAATTCGCGGGCATCAAGTCGGGGGGCGGCGGCGAGCTGCACGGCCGGTCGTTCCTGCCGATTCTTGACGAGGAGCAGCCCAGCGGATGGGAGGAAATATATGCTTCCCATACATTCCACGAAGTGACGATGTACTACCCCATGCGCGTGGTCCGCAGCGGCCGCTACAAGCTTATCTGGAACGTCGCCCACCCGTTGCCCTTCCCGTTTGCGTCCGACTTGTGGAATTCCGCGACGTGGCAAGATAGTTTCCAGCGCGGTAAGGACTTCGTATACGGCAAGCGAACCGTCAAGGCGCTGGTGCAGCGTCCGCAATTCGAGTTATACGACCTGGAAAACGACCCTCACGAAATTCAAAGCCTCGCGTCGGATCCGGCGCACGGAGACGTGCTCAAAACTCTTCAGAACAAATTGAAGGACTTTCAGCGCCGGACCGGCGATCCCTGGCTGCTGAAATGGGAACGGGAATAATCGTCGTGGGCGTTCTCGCCACAGACCAATCGGCAGAGGTAGATAGATATCCTCGCTTGTCAAGTCTTCGGACTCTGCACGCCTAACAAGGCGTGATTAAGTGATCCGTTGGCAAACAGGAGCTCTTCCAGAGCCCTATTGATATCTTCAATTGAAATCTCATTTCCGTCGTCTTTTTCCAAATGAAATTGTGCGGCACGACGCATAAGCTCCTTAATGAACGACGCACTAACGCCTTCCGTGCGATTAATTGTTGCCTCGACAACATGGCCAGTAACGTTCAATCCGCCTGAGTATAAATTGACTAATTTTTGCCTCCCTTCGGCGTCTGGAAGTGGGAATTCGATAGCTTGATCGATGCGTCCTGGGCGAGACGCGAGAGCCGCCTCTAATGCTTGTGGGCGGTTTGTCGTTAGGATGAAGAAGACGTCCGTTTCAGGCCGAAGCCCGTCCATCTCGTTTAGTAGCTTATTGAGTAATATTTCCTCGCAAGTGGACCCGATGGTCGAGCGTTCGCGCGCGATGAGGTCGGCGTCTTCAATGACCACGATACTCGGCTGCAGCAAGCGAGCGAGCGTCATATATTCCGCAAGCAGGCCGACCTGTTCCGCAGTAATCAATAGAGTTGTGTGTCCGCGCATTGCGCCGGCCAGATAGTGAATCGTATGCGTCTTTCCAGTTCCCGGCGGTCCGTAGAATAATAGTCCTTTTTTTGTCGACATGCGGAATTCCGCCAGGCGTTTGCGCTGCTGGGCAAACTGAATGATATTTCGATCGAGCAACTCCAGCGTTTTTCCCGGCAATATTACCTGATCACGCTCTACTGTCCGCAGTTTGTGGACTCGTACGCCGGCTGACATTCCGGAGTACATTTCGCCGACTTCCAGGGACAGGATTTTTCCACGATAGAATTCGGATCTAAGCACAGATTCTTCAAGATGCTTAAAGAACTGCTGTGTCCATTTCTGACCGCCGTCGTTTCGCGGCGCGGCAACGTGAAATTCAACTCCAGTCGTGCGTCCGAATTGCTGGGCAGGAGCGAGAAACACCGCGAACTTGCAGTCGGTGTCCTCAACGAGCCAAAAACCGTTTTTCAAGCAGCGAGCCGGCTCCGCTTCGCCAATGTCAACCTCTTCAAATTGAGGCGGTATCGATACGGCTGGATCATTCCGACTTGGATAGATCAAATCTGAAAATGTGATTCCATTGTGATCATACTGCTTCTTTACGCCGCAGAAATGCGTTACTCGAGTAGTCTCGTTGAAAAGCCGATTGATAGCCCGTTGCAAGTCCGCCCGGACGCGATAGGGAAACTGTCGTTCGGTAATAGTCAGCTCCGAGACCGGCAGCGGGCGAAAGTGTTGACTGAGCATTGAAGCGATGAGCGAATTTCCTTGAAACTTCGTCATGTGTCCTTCATTCATTACCAATTCAATAGCGTGAGCGAGGAGGTTTGCAGGCTTTTTTGGCGACGAGGCTTTATCCGACATCGCTAGTCCGCCATTTTGCTGATTCGGCTTTTTAGAACCGCTGAAGTGCTATTTACACCGACCAATCTTTAATTTGTAAGCCTGGAACGCGTTCGCTGTCGATTCGATTGCCTGTGACAAGGATTGCCGAATTCTCAAGTGCGATTGCAGCGCTATAGCCGCTGCTGGGAATCTGTTCAATTTATACTTGTATTTCCATAGATCGTCGCTCCAGCTGGGCTGCATCGCCGTCGGTCTAATTATACACGCACCAAAGTTCGCAAGGATGAGTTCATGCGCCTCAGTCGTCGTAGCCATGCGGGTGTTTGCTATGCCAGCGCCAGGCGGTTTCGATGATGGTGCGCACGTCTTTGTATTTGGCTTCCCAGCCAAGCGCGCGCTTGGCGGCGGAAGGATCGGCCACTAGTTCCGGCGGGTCGCCCGCGCGGCGCGGCCCTTCGCGAGTTGGGATCGGGTGGCCCGTGACTTCGCGGCAGTGGTCAATCACTTGCTTGACGCTGGCCCCCTCGCCTGTGCCGAGATTGAGCTTAAGCTGGTCGCCGGGCTTGAGTTGTTCGAGCGCTGCGAGGTGCGCGGTGGCCAGGTCGTCGACGTGAATGTAATCGCGAATGCAGGTGCCGTCCGGCGTTGGATAATCGGTGCCGAAGATTTCGGCGTGCGTGCGCTGCCGTAACGCTACCTGAAGCACGAGCGGAATGAGGTGCGTCTCCGGGTCATGGTCCTCGCCGATCGTGCCGTCGGTGGCCGCTCCGGATGCGTTGAAGTAACGCAGGGCCGCGTAGCCTAGGTTATATGCCCGCGCGTAATCCGCCAGCGCGTGCTCGATGGCCAGCTTTGTGAATCCGTATGGGCTGATTGGATTTTGAGGATGGTCTTCCGTAATGGGAACGCGCAGCGGGTTGCCGTAGGTGGCACACGTGCTGGAGAACACGATGCGCTCGACGCCACCCGCGCGCATCGCGTCCAATAGCGCGAGCGTCCCGACGATGTTATTGTGATAATATTTGGCCGGCTCGGTAACTGAGACGCCGACGTAGGCAAACGCTGCGAAATGCATCACCGCTTCGATGCGCTTGTCGTGAATCAGCTCGGTAATGCGTTCGCGGTCCAAAAGGTCGGCCACCACAAGCGGCAGCTTGCCGACGGCGGCCCGATGACCCTCAGCAAGATTATCGACAACCGTGACTTCGTGGCCGCGTTCGGCCAGGAGCTTCGCCGAATGTGACCCGACGTATCCCGCCCCTCCGGTAACCAGCACCCGCATGCCGGGAGTCCCTCCTTGTTAATGCGCATGGGAATGCCGAGCCGGGTCGCCCGACCGCAGGCGCGATTCAGTGCACAAGATATTGCAAGCGGTCATGATGCGAGTAGGATAGCATTTCCGGACATCGGCGCGAATTGGCCGGCTTGTTAAAACGAATCCAGCGTCGCTCGATTCGTGACAAATCATGTCTTAGGCGCTGAATTCTTGCGAATTCAGCTACATCCTCAAGCAGGAACATCATGGCACGGTTGGCGGGAAAGAAATTTTCAATCGGCGTCGACTACGGAACGAACAGCGTGCGCGCGCTGGTGGTCGATACGTCCGACGGCACGGAAGTCGCCACGCACGTCTACAACTATCCCAGCGGCGAGGCCGGCGTTCTGGTGGATCGCAACGATCCAAACCTGGCACGGCAGAACCCGGCCGACTACATCGAGGGCTTTCACAAATCGGTGCGGCGCGCGGTGGCGGCGGCGAAGAAGAAGCGTGGGTTCAAACCGGAAAATGTCGTCGGCATCGGGGTCGACACGACCGGCTCGACGCCAATCCCCGTCGACCGCGAGGGAACGCCGCTTGCGCTGCAGCCCACGTTCAAAAAGCGCATGGCCGCGCACGCCTGGTTGTGGAAGGACCATACGGGTCACGCCGAAGCGGCCGAGATCACCGCCAAGGCGAAAGACGATTCCGACCGCTACCTCGCCAATTGCGGCGGCACGTATTCCAGCGAATGGTACTGGTCCAAGATCCTGCGCTGCAAACGGGAAGACCCGAAGACGTTCGACGCGGCGTATAGTTGGGTCGAGCTGGCGGATTTTGTGCCGGCATATATCACCGGGAACACCGACCCGCACACGATGAAGCGCGGCATTTGTGCCGCGGGCCACAAGGCGATGTACGGCGAGCGTTGGGGCGGGCTGCCCCGGGCTGATTTTCTGGCCTCGCTCGACGAGGACCTGGCTCAGGTGCGCGAGCATTACTCGAGCGACGTCGTCCCGGCCGATCAACTCGCGGGACACCTATCGCCGAGCGTGGCCAAGAAAGTTGGCCTGCCCGCCGGCATACCGGTCGCCGTGGGCGCGTTCGACGCGCATATGGGCGCGGTTGGCGCCGGAATTCAACCGGGCGTACTGGTGAAGATTATCGGCACCAGCACGTGCGATATGATGGTCGCGCCGATGGACGGCGAGCTGCCGGAAATCCCCGGGCTTTGCGGCGTGGTGCCAGGTTCGATCATGTCGGGAATGTATGGGCTCGAGGCGGGCCAGTCGGCGGTGGGTGATATCTTCAATTGGTTCGCGCGCAACCTCGCGCCGGCGAAATACACGTCCAAGGGCGACGTGCATGCGAACTTGACGCGGGAAGCGGAGAAACTGCGGCCGGGCGAAAACGGCCTCGTCGCGCTCGATTGGAACAACGGCAATCGCACGATCCTCGTCGACCCGCTTCTCACGGGTTTACTCGTCGGCCAGACGCTTCACACGACGGCGCCAGAAATTTACCGCGCGTTGGTGGAGGCAACCGCATTCGGAGCCCTGACGATCATCAACCGTTTCGAAGAATACGGTGTGAAGGTGGAAGAAGTCGTCAACTGCGGCGGCATCGCGGAGAAGAACCCGTTCGTAATGCAAATCTACGCCGACGTTTGCAACCGGCCCATGAAGGTCAGCCGCTCGGCACAAACCTGTGCACTGGGTGCTGCCATCTTTGGCGCGATTGTGGGTGGAGTTTATGCCAACGCGCAAGAGGCGCAAAAGAAGATGACTGGGGTTAAAAAGAAAGTATTTTATCCATCGAAAGAACGGGGGGCGTACGACGAACTGTATCCGCTCTACAAATCGCTGCACGATTCGTTCGGGTTGCCCGAGCGGCAGGATTCGCATTACCGTGTGATGAAAGACCTGATCGCGGTCCGCGACCGGGTCCGCAAAGGTTAGCCGATGCTTGAAAGGCTCAAAGATGAAGTGTGCCAGGCGAATCTCGATCTGGTCGAGCACGGTCTGGTAACGCTTACCTGGGGCAATGTGAGCGGCATCAGCGACGACCGCCGGCATGTCGTGATCAAACCCAGCGGCGTTTCGTACGACAAGATGCGGGCCGAGCAGATGGTCGTGGTCGACCTCGCCGGCAGCGTCGTCGAGGGCGACCTGCGGCCTTCCAGTGATACGCCAACGCACGTCTTGCTGTACCAACATTTTGCCAGCATCGGTGGCATTACGCACACGCACAGCCGGTACGCCACCACGTTTGCGCAGGCCCGGCTCGAGATTCCCTGCTGCGGGACGACGCATGCCGATCATTTCTATGGACCTGTACCGGTAACGCGGCCGCTGACAAAGGCTGAAGTCGACGAGGCCTACGAAGCCAATACGGGCCGGGTAATCATCGAACGTTTTGGCAACTTGGATCCGGCCGCGATGCCTGCCGTCCTTGTCGCGGGGCACGCGCCGTTCACCTGGGGCAGAAGCGTGGCCGAGTCGGTGAAAAACGCGGTGGCATTGGAAGCGGTCGCCGAAATGGCGCTCGGGGTTCAACAGATTATGCGACACGCGCCGGCCTTGGAGCCATACGTCCTCGAGAAACATTAC
>DASXWB010000900.1:0-7620 GCA_036503915.1 Lacipirellulaceae bacterium
GCAGCTCGGCGGCGACATTCTTTGCCGAATCCAATTCCGTGAGCAATGCCGCCTTTTCGTCACGCCCCGCACTATATGCATCGACAAGCGGCAATACCAGCACAAGTCCTACAACAAACGTTCCGGCTATGACGATTAGCCAGCGGTGTTTGGATTCGCAGAATCTCCGCAGGGTTTGCTCAATCATGTTTACCGTCCTTTTCGTTGCGACCCGCAGTGCTTGCCAGCGTCAGTTGCAGGTTGAAGCTCGTGGTCGTACCCGTGGTGCTTTGGCCCACGCCGGTGCCTTCCAAGGCGATCTCGGCGATATCGGGCACCTGCTTCAAATAATTGACAAAGTCGTACACGCCATTGTCGGTGTAGCTGGCCCCGCTGATTGCGGCCGAACGGGCATCGTGGAAGCTGACGCGTTCGAGCCACACGTCGTTCGGCATGCTTTGGCTGATTCGGGTCAGGATCTGTTGCCATTCGGGGTGCGGCAGCTGCTTCGAGAGCGCTTCCAGCTGCTTGAGCTTCGTCTCGGCGGCGAGCAGATTCAACCGCAGCTCGGTGGCACGGACGCACGCCGGTTGCAGCCGTTCCAGTTCCGCCCGCAGCCCGCGCATGATGCGCCGCTCGTTTAAGTGAATGGCCATCAGCCCAGTCGCCATAAGAAGCACGGCAGCCAGCGGCATTAGGCTGCGAACCAGGATCGGTTTCATGGGTGGCCGCAGCTGGGCCAGCATGCTGGCGATCAAATTCGGCCCAAGGCTGTTCGAATCCGACTCGTACAGCGACATTGCCGTTCCCAACGCGGCAGCCAGGTCGGTACCGGGGGTGTCGGCTGCGTATTTCCAATCCATCGCCAGATCGTTCGGCTCCAGCACGTGTACCTTCAGCTCGCGCATCTGGGCGAACTTAGCCTGTGCAACGGCTACTGCTTGCGGGTCGCCTGCCAGGTAGACGTCGGCAAGCGGCGCGGTCAGATAGCTGTGATAACGCTCCAGGTACCGCTGCAGCCGCGACAGGTGCTGTGCGACGACATCGGCGACGTTTTCAGCATTCGTCTGGCCGCCTGGCCGATAATCCAAGAGCAGCCGACCGCGATGACATACGCCGAGCTCCGCGACGTCCTCATCGAGCTGAATCATCACGCACGCTTCCTGGCACGACCCTCGTAGCTGGGCCTGGGCCCGGCTCAAGGCGATGAGCGACGGCTCAATGGATTCGATCTGCACGTTCACGCTCGTGGCAATTTCCATCAACAGATCAAGCGTGCGCTGGTTTGCGACGGCCAACAGCGCGAATTGATGCCGGGCATCGAGTTGCTGGATGCTGCTGGCCAGCGCCTTGGGGCCGGGGCCTAATCGCAAATAGCGCAAGCTGCGTTCTTCCAGGTCCGCGAACTCGCGGCGCACGTCGTCGGTCGGCCCAGTGATGACGCGCGTAACACACAGCTCGCCGCTCAGGGCGATCCGGACCCGCGCGCCGATGAGCCGCTCGTTGGTCACTAATGAGCGGAACGCCTCGGTCAGCTCCTGGACGCCCCGGTCGGTGTGCAGCGAAGTGGCCGCGTTGCGCCAGCGGACTGAGCGAGTAACGATTTTGTCTTCGCTGTCGTTGCCGCTGTTGCTGCGGACAACAAGCGCCAGGTGCAACATCGAGCGGCAAACCTCGAACACGGCGCAGCGCCCTTCACCCTGCCGGCGGCGATCGCCCACCTGGCGCCGTTCAATCGATTGCCGCCGGTCTTTCGTTTGCGTTGACATGTTTTGTCCTTAATTCACCAAGACTGTGGCCAGCACCCGGCGCGTAGCACCCCCGCAAACGCCGGTGGAGGTTATATCCACCGTGCCGGCGACCGCGCCGTTGACGGCCGTCGCGGAGTAGGAGCCGCTTGCCGGGTAGCTGCCGGCCGTGGCCGTGCCGCGCCAATCCAACTCGATTTCCAATTCCGCCATGGCGTGATGGATTCCCGCGTTGGCCAGGTAAATCGCTTGCTCGTATTCGATCGTGTTGCGCAGCGCGGCCTGATACACGGTCGCCGATTGGAACATGTTCACGATCCATACCGATACGAGCGAGAGAATAAACAGGCACATGAGAAGCGCCACGCCGCGGGGGGACCGCCGAGCACCCCGCTGCCGCTGGTTCTTTGCTGATCGTAAGTGCCGTAAGTCAATCATGGTTGCTCTACCAGGTGCGAATCCAAGCCCGGCAGGAAATCGTCCGCGTTATTCCGCCGCCCCGCGGCAGCGTCACTTGAACTGTGCATTTCACCACTTGGATGTCGGCGACATTGGTCGTCTGGGTTACGCCGTCCGCTTCATACGCGATAAACGTGAGCGTGTCGATTTTCTTGGCAAGCAGCTGGCTAGTCGTTCCGTTGTTAAAGTAAAGTTCCTTCGGCGCGCCGTTGTGGCCCCAGGTTCTTGTCGTCCCGCTCACAGTACGGAATGACAAATCTCCCGTCGTGTCGCTGGGCGCCGAAACGCTCGAAACTGAATCGGCCTGCCGCAATTGCTGAACGAAATGCCGCAGCACGCCGTAACCGTTTTCCAACACGTCAACATCGGCTTCCTGCGCGTTCCACACGGCGTATCCGGACCGCATCACGACGACGACCGAAGTCATCAGCGTGGCCATGATTGCGGTCGCGACCATCATTTCCAGCAGCGACAAGCCGCTTCGGCGGCCGTTAACCGCCCGCCTTGTTTTCATAACTCGTGAACCTGCCAATTTTGGTTCGCATGATGTTCCGCATCTCGCCCGCGTCGAGCGCCGCATCGCCGTCTTCATCGCGATAAGTTGTGACCTCGACGTTCATCAACCGATCCACGATGCCACCGCTGGCCACTTCGTCCGACTGCACCACGATGTAGCGAACATTGGCATGGCCTTCGGTCGCGAAGTTGCCGGTGAACGTGCCTTCGGTCCAACCCGCCGCGACTATCGCCAGGTGCTCCTCCATCTTGCTGACCCCGTAGAGCAAGAGTAGATGACGCGCATCAACTCGATCTGCCAGCGTCACGCCGTCGCGCAATAGCGCCAGCGCGGGCACCAGCGCCGTGGCGCAAATTCCCGACGCCAGAACAATTTCCAGCAGTGAATACGCCTTCGGCGCGCGATGCCGCAACATGTCGCGTTGACCTCAGTCGACAAAAGCCCAAGAAAACGTAGCTTTTGGCAGAGCGCCGCGAAGAAAGACGGCAAATCGCATTGCGCCGATTAGACTGAATCAGCGGGCGGCGCGGGCGAAATAATTTCTCGCTGGACGATCACCCCGCTAATCAACAAACGCTTTGCCCGTAACCTGAGGCACGGTCACGGTCCACGAGCGATCGGGCGCCGCCACAGTGATCGCGTACGACGCCAGGGCTTCGCCGACGTACGTGAATTCGACGTCAGTGGCCCCGCCGGTCATAACGGTCACGTCGGCGGGAACCGAGTGGACCTGGTCCACGAGCGTCGTGTTCGCCCCTTGCCGCCGGTAGATCGCATACTCGGTGGCCACGCCGCCGACAATTGTAAAGCGAAGGAGGTGGTTGTTGGCGGTGGCAATCGCCAGCCGCCTGGCGTACCCACAATCCAGCGCGATGCGGCGAGCGAGCCCCTGGCCGTCCACGTCAGCGATCGCCGCGGAGCCGTAACGCGTCGCCGCCATCACGCCCAACAGGCCGATGATGATCGTGACCGCGGTCAGCTCCAAAAGCGTCATGGCACGCCGCGCCCGAGCGCGACGTGCCATGATCGGTATTGGATTGTGCGGGGTTGACTGGCTCATGCCCTCCCTCTCCCCTTCGGGAGAGGGTCGTCAAGATTGCGCTAGAGGACGCGATGCGTCGTCGCATCCAGCGAGTACGCGCCGCCGGAAACCGGGTTGGTTGGAATGCCGTCCGGGAAGTAATCCGCATCGGCGCCGATGTCCGACAGGTCGGCGGCCGGCCATGAGCCCTGCTCGATGTACCAGCGCTCGACCGCGGCGTTGATCGTCGCCTTGTTATGTGCGTCGACTTTCGCTTTGGCGGTGTCACTGGAAACCGTGACGCGCGGAACGATGATGGCCGCAATGATCCCCAGGATCGTGACGACCGCCAACAGTTCCATGAGCGAGAAACCAGCCCGCTTGCCTCTACGAAACTTTTTCATGCTGACCTCTCCTTGCCGCAGTTGTTGGCGGCAATTCGACCCCTTGGTGGTGGGAACGCCGGCAATTACCAGCGATTTCATTATCAAGCCTAGGTCACAAGCACGCTGGCGTGCTGTGCGCGGAGCATCTTTTTTCGACGTGCCAGCCCTCTAGTGGGTGTGACCAATGACGATCCCGCTGGTTGTATCAATTGTGTAGGCGCTGCCATCGACCGGGCAGGTGGGCAAACCCTGCGGAAAGTAGGCCTGGTCGACCCCGATGTTGCTCAAATCGGCGGCCGGATACGATCCGTGATTACGACGCCACAGCTTCACTTGCAACTCAATATCACCTTGATTCAGCTCGCAGGCGGATCGATTCGCATCGTCGTTGTGACCGATAACACGCGGAACCACCAGCGCAGCCAGCAAACCCAATAGCGACAGCACCACCATTAATTCGGTGAGCGTAAATCCGCCGCTCGGTTTGAACGTTTTATTGATTCGCATTTCGGGAGCCCCTACTCACCTACTCACCTACTCACTTGATCGTATTGATCATGTCAAACATCGGCAGGTAGATCGCCATCAGGATGGCAGCGATCGCGCCGGCCAACCCGATCGTCAGCGTCGGCTCGATCGTGCCCACGAACAGGTTTGCCTTGCGCTCGATTTCGCGCTGCAAGTGGTCGCGAATGTGGCTGGTGGCTTTCGTGAGCGTGCCGGTCTGCTCGCCGACGATCACCAGCTGGCTGACAATCGGCGGAAACGTTTCGCCATGTCGTTCCAGCTCACGGCTGAACTTTTCCCCGCGGCGCACCGCGTTCTGCAGGTCGCGAGCGCTTTTGCGGATGGCGCGATTACGTACCGCCTGGGCCGCTTCGCCTAACGCCTCGGCCAGCGTATACCCGGCGTCCAGCAGGCTGCCGAGCACCTCCATAAGCTGCAAAACTGCGATGTCGCGCAACCAGTTTCCCAGCACCGGCATGCGCAGGATGTTCAAGTCCATCTTATAGGCGAGGTCAGCGCGCTTGCGAAGCTGAACTACGAGGATCGCCGTTCCCGCAACTAAGGCCAGCACCATCCATCCGTAGCCCTTGGCCGCCTCGCCCACGCCAATCAGGAGCCGGGTGATGAACGGCAGTGCTACATGTGCTTTCTCATACGTTTCCTCAAACACAGGAATGACATACGTCAACAAAAACGTAATCACCGCGCTGCCCATCACGACCAGCAGCACGGGATAGGCCATTTTCTTGATGATTTCCGAGCGCAGCCGATTCGATTCTTCGCGGTGGCGGGCAATGGTGGTGAGCGTCTCGCCCAGCGTGCCGGCGTGCTCGCCCACTTTGATCTGGTTGACCATCACCGTGTCGAACGTGGCGTCGAAATGGGCCAGCGCCGCGCTGAAAGTCTCGCCGTTCTCCAGGTGCCGGCGGATCGACAGCAGCATCTCGCGATGTTTTTCCAGCGCCTTTTCGTCTGCCAACGTGCCCAGCGCCTTGGGGAGCGAAACGCCGCTTTCGGTAAGCGTCGACAGGTTTCGCAGGATAAAAACCAGATCGCGGTCTTTGAGCTTCTGCTTCCTAGCGGCTCGAGGCCCTGACACTTTTGCCATCTGGCCGGCTTTCGCGGTCGATCCGCGCGACGCACTGGTTGACGTCGATCCGGCTGTGGCCGCCCCAGCAGTTGCCAACGATTTTTTACGTACGCGACGCATGGTGTTTATGCTGAGTGTGAGTAGGTGAGTAAGTGAGTAGGTGAGTAGGTCAGTCGGATGGAAGTGATACTGCCGTAACGAGCAATCAGGTACTTGGTACTCAGTACGAAGGTACATAGCACTTACGTGAATTGATTCACCCGCTCACTTACTCACCTACTCACTTACTCACCTACTCACTCCGCCACTAACTCGACAACTTGTAGAACACTTCCTCCAATGTCGTCCGCCCCGCGAGCACCTGTTCCATCCCGGCTGCGGCCAACTCGACCATCCCATCGGCCATCGCGATTTGACGCAGCTTCGTCACGGGCAGTCCGCTCTCGATGCCCTCAGCCAGCGCGGGAGTGACGACCATGATTTCGTAAATTGGAATACGCCCGGAATACCCGGTGCCGATGCATTTCTTGCAACCGCGGCCGCGGTAATACACGGCGTCGACCGGGGGCTTGCGCTCTTTGCACAGTGTCTTAAGGAGGGCCTCGTTCGGCTCGATCGGCTCCTTGCATTCGCTGCAAATCTGCCGCAGCAGCCGCTGGGCGATCGAGCCCAAGAGTGCCCCGCCAATCTTGAAATGATCGACGCCCAGGTCGTCGAGCCGCGCTACGGCGCCGATGGCATCGTTCGCGTGCAGCGTGCTGATCAAGAGGTGCCCGGTGAGCGCCGCTTGCACGCCGGTCGACGCCGTTTCATGGTCGCGAATTTCACCCACCATGATCACGTCCGGGTCTTGCCGCATGATGTACTTGAGTGCGTTGGCAAAACCCAGCCCGTGCTCGTTGTCGGAAGCGACCTGGTTAATACCGGTCAGCCGATATTCCACCGGGTCTTCCACCGTGACAATGTTCCGGCTCACTGAGTTGAGCTTCGACAGGATGGCGTACATCGTCGTCGTCTTGCCGGACCCGGTGGGGCCCGTGACAACGATCATGCCATGCGGCTTGTCGATCAGCGATTGAATCGTCTTGAGGTCGCGCTCGCAGAGGCCGAGGCTGTCCAATTCGAACGTCTTGCTCCCTTCGTCGAGTAACCGCATCACGACCTTTTCGCCGCCCACGGTCGGGATCGTGCTGACGCGGAAATTCACTTTGCTGCCTGCTTCCTGCACGCTGAGATGGCCGTCTTGCGGTCGGCGGCTTTCGGTCGTGTCCATGTCGGCCATGACCTTGATGCGGGCCACGACCGCCTCTTCGATGTGGTTCGGAATCGTCATCACCGGCTGAAGCTCGCCATCGACTCGGTAGCGCACGCGCATCTCGGGCACGTGCGGCTCGAGGTGGATATCGCTCGTGTTGGCGTTGATTGCGCCCATGAGAATCGCCTTCACCAGCCGCACCACGGGCGCTTGTTCTTGATCTTCCTGCACATCGGCGACTAGCTCTTCGTCGACGACGTCCTCGGCCGCTTCCAGATCGGCCATCTTCATGTCGACGATCGTTTGGCGAGCGACGATGCGCTCGTCGAAGCCGCGGTCGAGCGCGGCCTGCACGGGGCTTTCAAGCGCCACGACCGGATCAACGCGGTAGCCGGTAATCAGTTCCGCTTCGGATATTGCCTCGATATCATCAGGAGCGGCCATGGCCAGCTGCATCGTGCTGCCTGAAACAGCAACCGGCACGCAGGAGCGTTGCCGGGCCAGCTTTTCGGGTAAAAGCCGCACGATTTGCGGGTTTACGGTTTGCGGAACCAGCTCGATGAACGGCACGCCGAATTGCTCGGCGAGCGCTTCGCCAAGCTGATCGATCCTGATCAAGCCGCGCCGCACGAGAATTCGCCCGAGCATGCCGCGCTCC
>DASXWB010000901.1:0-1672 GCA_036503915.1 Lacipirellulaceae bacterium
TTATGAATCCGCCGCTCGCCTTCGATGCCGGCTTTCAAACCGGCTCCGTCGAAGTTGATCGTCGAAAACGTATCAATCTCGCCGGCCGAGCCACCGCTGAATACGCCGGTTTGGAAAAAGCTCTGCTCCAAGTTGCCATACTGCACACCGATGAGATAGCTCAAAGAGTGGCATGGGTTCGAGCTCAACGAGCCGCGATACAGCAAATCCATGAGCTGAAAATCAATTTCAGAGAACGCGTCCACCGGCCCAACCGACGCCGTGATCGCAGCGCCGGGATGATGCACGAGCGAGCCGATGGCTCCGCCGCCGCCGGGAATCACGGGCGGATCGAGAAGGCTCAACGCGTCGCTCTCAAAGTACGCGTACGACCACTCGACCGCCGAGCATGCGCCGCATGCCACACTGAAACCCATCCGGGCCCCGTTTTCAAAATCGGTGTCGAGCGTGCCGATGTCGCCGAACGGCACAGTGCCAGCACCGCCAATCCCGTCCTGCTGTTGCGCATGCGCGAGGTCAACTCCGCTGGCCTGCAAGTACAGCCAGTCGAAGTGCCATGTGAATTTGGGATAGCAGCAATCGGCCGCATCGCAGCAATCGGCGGCATATTGCCCGTCGCAACCTTGCGCTCCGTATCCATTCCGGCCGCCGTGGTAGCTGCCCCAGGGCCCATTCGCTGGATACGGCCCGTAGGCGCCGTCCGGATAGGGGCCGCCGTAGTAACCCGGATGCGCACCCGGCGGGTATTCGCCTGGATACATCCCCTCAACCGGCACGTACTCGCCCGCGGCGGCCGCGTTTGGGTCCACCGCGGCGCCATTGGCCGCCCCATTGGCTGCGCCGTTTGCCGCTTGAGGCGGAATCGGCGCTTGCGCCTGGGTAACTAGCATGGAGCGCGGCGACCGAGCCGTTGGACCGCCCGGGGCGGCTGCCTGCAATGAACACGCGGGTAAGGCTAGCAGAATTGCGGCGGCGCAGCGCGACCGGCACCACCGCGCAGCGATGGTCGACTGGAAACGCGACATCAGAATGTCCCCCCTTTTGGCCGGCGTCGCGAGCAACTGGCACCGGCCTAACTTCAAACGAACGAGATATCCGAAAAGCGCGCGCCGCCGGCGCGGGCCTGGCGGCGCTTGCTGATTAGATCGGACCGGCGTTTCGCGTTACATGAGGTGAACTGTAACGATTGTGCCGCCGCATGCATGCAACGCCGTGCATCGGAAACTCCCTCCCCCTTGAGGGAGGGCCGGGGAGGGGGTAGTTTGCGACCGTTCGATCGCATCCCGCCCAAAAAAACGCTGCTGAGCTCGCCGCAAACAAAAGCTGCCCTGCCTGCCCGTCGACGAATCGGCGTGGCAGGCGAGGGCAGTTAGAGGGGTCAAAGCAAAGTCGTAAGTTTCGTCTCTGGTGTGCTCTCTAGTACGTGAGGATGGCGTCAACGCCGAACCACGTCTGGTTGTAGTCTTCACCGAGGGAGGCGTTCACAGCATCCTCCGCGGGCGTCCAGTCGTAGCGAACCTCGGGGCGAATTACCAGGTTGGCATGCGCCCGGTAGTTCACGCCGCCGGCGATGTTGTAGAACGAGATGTCGTCGCCGGCCACCACATTGTTGCTCTTCCACCACTCGGCCCGGCCACCCAGCTTCCAGCAATCGTTGATGGTGTAGAACAAG
>DASXWB010000902.1:0-2540 GCA_036503915.1 Lacipirellulaceae bacterium
GTTTAGCAACCGCAGCATGATGGAAGAGCCTTTTTTAGTGCATACCAGTTAACGCTGACTTTTCAGAAAGTGCAGAGTCCATATGTGTGGCCAGAATCCGCCGTACAGATCCTGGTACGGTGCATGGTACATTCGAGCCAAAGTAGCGCTGATGAACTTCTAAGTCGTTAACTGGCTCTCGGACAGTAAGCTGTTGTTCAAACGACTTTCGACGACGCTCGTCGGGGTCGAACAGCGTCCAAATCAGCGCCACTAATACCGCGAATGCAATAACGGTCCATCCCATGTCGATAGCGAGTACGCCATTGCGGGCTTTAGCAAAAAGGCACAAGCAATTGCGCGCTCTTCACCCGCCCTGTGACCGCGCGAGCAATGCTCGTACTTCCGGCACCAACTCGGTCGGCACTGCCATCAGAGTCATGCCGTCGGATTCGAGGGCCGCTTCGATCTCGGCGAATTGCTCGTCTTCGGTTTGATTTTCGTAATGCGCCAGGACGTCGCGGACTCGCGCCTCGTCCCAGCCGGGTGGAAAGTTCTGAGTGCTCATTTTGGTTTTTTACGTCCCGCAGGGACCGAATGAAAATAGCCCAGCACTTTAGCGCTGCGGCTTCCAATCGTGTCAGGCACACCGCAATGTCCCGTAGGGACGAATGAATCAGGCTATGGATATTACAATCTCAATCGTCCCTACCGGACTTCAATTTGTGAACTGATTACCCTGCGCCCAGCAATAAATTGCTGGGCTATTGTCGCGTGTCCCTCCGGGACACCCCCGCCGAATCAAGTCGCGCCGGCGGCAGGCGGCTGGGGAAATACCCCAGAAAATGATGGCGGACTTGGACCACGCTTTGCTTCGCCCCCAGCCAGACCTGCGGTTATGAAGCGCGGCCGTTGGTGCGCGAGGCTTCTGGCTTCGTCGCGGCTTCCATCACCTGGAAGATCAGCTTCTGTGTTTCTTCGGGCATGTCGGCCGGCTTAGCGACCTTGGGCAGCTCTTTTTCCTCGGTCGATAGCCGGCGCTCGATTTTTTTGACGTCTTCGGCGGCCGGCAGCTCTTCGGGCACGATGCGCCGCTTCTGCAGCAGCTTGCGCACGTCGCGGTTGTTCTTGATGTGCTCGCGCGCGATCTGGGCTTCGGTGTGCAGGTAGTCGCGCTTGATGCTGAAGTTGGTGATCTCGTTGGCGAAGTCCTTGGCCTTGATCGTGATCGTCGGCAGGAAATCGGCCATCGCGCGGCCCTTGGGCACGCGCAGCCGCTGCTTCATCTGCCGCGTGGTGACGCCGCCGAAGAGGGCCTGGTCGCCCTTGGTGCGGATGCGCGAGAAGCCGCCCTCGTTCTCGACGTGCTCGTAGATCAGGCCGGACAAAACCTTTTCGGAGCGGCTGAGCTTCTTGCGGGCGTCGAGCCGCTCCTGATCGGCCAGCCGGCTTTCGATCATCTCCTGCCGGCGCGTCTGCACGGCGAAGTACGTCTGGGCGAAGGCGACCGCTTCTTTCGCCGAGTTGGCGTTCTGGGCGATGAGGTAGCAGGCGTAGCGCGTGAGGGCGTAGTCGTCGGCAGGGGACTGTCCCGATTTTGCGGAGTCCGCGGAGCAAAACCGGGACTGTCCCCCTTTTGTCTCCAGCTTCTGAAGCTCGAGGAAATGATCGCTGGCGTCGTAGCCGGCCAGCTCGCACGAAGTGCGAGCCTTGTTAACGACGCGAATGAAGTTCGACCAGCGCTTGTAGCCGAGCACTTGCTGCAGGTCGCGCGCAAGCCAGAACTCGGTGCCCGTTTGAACCTCTTTATGCACCAGCTCTTCGAACTTGCGGTGCAGCTTACTGATTAGCTCGCGTTTCATCGGATTGGCGCGTGATGAATGGAAGTACACTACCGGCCGACAATGAATTGTACGGGGCTGCGCGCGAAAGTGTATCGATTTCAAATGCTAGCATGAACGCGAAGCGACAGCGGCCCCGCACATCGACGGACGCGGGCCAGACCGCTGCAGCGGTTTACGACTGGCTAGCTTTTCACCTTGATTTTGCGCGTCTTCGCCTGCTCGCTCTTGGGCAGCGTGATCGCCAAGACGCCGTCGCGATATTCGGCCGCGACTTCGCTTTCGTTGACGGCCGCGGGAAGTGTGATCGCACGCGAGAAGCTGCCGCTGTGCCGCTCGACGCGGTGGAACGTGCGGCCCTTCTCTTCCTTTTCCTCCTGGCGCTGGCCGGTGACGGACAGAATGTTGCCGCTGACCTGGATGTCGATGTCGTCCGGCTTGACGCCCGGCAGATCCATGCGGACCTCGACGGCGGTGTCGGTCTCCGAGAGGTCGACCGAGGGCGCGGCCAGCGCCGCGCCGAACCAGCCTTCCTCCTCGCCGCCCCACAGGCGGGAGCGCAAGTCGTTCATTTCCTCGCGCAGCGCGGTGAACGGATCGCGCCGCCACATCGAGCTGAGTCCGCCAGATCGGCGGGTTGGAAGATTGGACGCCATGGTTTTCCTCCTTTCGTGTTTGATTTTCGGTTGAGCCCAACAGGGCATTTTATCCTGGCCCTAA
>DASXWB010000903.1:0-4528 GCA_036503915.1 Lacipirellulaceae bacterium
CTCGAGTGGACGGGCGAGGCGCTTTACGACCTGGCGAACGCCCGCGTGCGAAGCTGCGGCGCGGGCGGCAAACAGCCCACGCTGCGTTCGCTTCTGGACGACTCGATCACCGACCAGCGGCTCATCGACGCCTTCCGCTCGCTGCGCGTGCCGCGGCACTTGTTCAAATTTCTGTATCGCCTGCTCGTGGCCCACTGCAACGCCCACACCGACGAGCGGCCGCTGTGGCGCATTCCGCGCGACACGTTCGAAGCCACACTGGCCGTCTACAGCCGCGACCAGGACGCCGTCGACCGCGGCCTGCAGGCCGGCTAAAAGTAGCACGCATTCTCCACATGCCGTTGCATACATTCAGCGTAAGAGTCCGCCTATGCCGCACTTCTAGGCGCCCACTTCCTTTGCAACAATGAATTAATGGCACGTAACAATGACGACACAGATGAAACGAAGGTTCACGCTTATGCGGCTGACGGCGATATTGCCGGCCTCAGAATGGAATTTGCGAAGAACGTTTCACCTGATGTCCGTGACGAAGATGGTCGCACTCCGTTAATGGTCGCAGTGGAAAGTCCCGAGGCCGATCTCCAGACGATCCAATTCTTAATCGACCACGGCGCGGATGTTAATGCTCTCACATCACCAACGGAAAAAGGCCGTGTCCGATCTGTCCTTGGGATTGCAGTTCAGGCTGCAAGCCTGGAGATAATCAAGCTCCTAGTCGCATCAGGAGCGGACGTCAACTATGTTGACCCAAGCGGATACAGCATTCTGCTCAAGGCCCTCTACGGTGGCTTTGCCAAGGGGCGGCGCGATGACGCGGTGAAGCTCTTGGAATTTTTGGTCGCTTCCGGCGCGTCGTTGGACGTCGTTTCAAAATACGGCGAATCCGTTCTGAGCGTGGCTTCCCACCACGGCGAATTTCGACTTGTTAATTTCTTTCTTGATCGCGGCGCGCGCGCCGAGCCTCTTGGCTGGTCGCCGCTTTTCTTCGCCATTGCTCGCAACAACTTGCACGACGTGAAAAAACTGGTCGACGATGATGCAGCCCTGGAGGAGCGAGATTATTGGGAAAGAACGCCATTTTTGCTCAGCGTGCACACGGGTCATCAAAACATCGCCGAGCTGCTGCTGGAGCGCGGAAGCGATCGATCAGCCACGGGCCGTTGTGGCCGGACGGCTATCATGTATGCGATCTCTCGAAATGACGCGTCGATGTTGAAATGGCTTATCTCGCAAGGATGGGGTATCGAGCAGTCCGACGAATTCGGGAGTTTTCCACTCATCCAGGCGGCAAATCAGGGATCGTTAGAAATCGTTCAATTGCTACTTGCGGCCGGCGCGCGTCCGGATCGCCGTAACCAATACGGTGAGAACCCCATCAGCCATGCGGATTCCCCCGAAATTGTCGAGCTTCTAGCTAGAGCGGGCGAGAATCTCAGCGATGTGGGGCCAGCAATGCGATCGCGGGTCACAGGCAGCACTGCCGCGGGCGAGGATCAATTCACGAAAAACGACTTCCAGCGGCATAAGGGCCGCACATTCGGTACGCAAAACCCTGAGCGGATGAATAATCCCTTTTGGGATGCGATGGTTCGCAGCCGTGAATGTGCCTATGCCGCCGCTGCACGGTTTGAAGCAACGACCTGCCCGCGTGAGCCAGTTTGGTGTTTTAACCGATTCGGACAGTCCATGACGCAATTGCCGGACGGTCGCTATGTGGAGATTGCCGGCGAACACGAGGATTGGTACGACGAGGACTTCTGCATTTACAACGACGTAGTGGTACACAACGGCGACGGCACATTTGACATCTTTGGATATCCCCAGCAGGTTTTCCCGCCAACCGATTTTCACTCGGCAACGTATCACGCTCCGTATATTTACATCATTGGCAATCTCGCGTACCGAGAGCAAAGGCAGCCGGGAATCACGCCAATTTTCCGAGTTCACTGCGGAACATGGGCGATAGAGAGAGTAAATTCTATAGGCGAAAACCCCGGCTGGATCCACGATCACAAAGCAACGCTGGTCGCGGAAAATCAAATCCGGATCAGTGAAGGAAAGGTTGTGGCCGAAGTGGACCAAGACTTTGTTGACAACAGCATCGACTACATTCTTAACCTGAAAACTTTCACTTGGCGTCAGGATATGCCTGCAAAGTGAACGCATGGCGCACGAGTCGACAGTGCGTGATCCCAACGCCGTCGACCGCGGGCTCCAAGCGGGCTGATCCGAATCGTCCGCTAATTCCGCCGGCGAGCGCCGCCGCGGGCGAGCCTGCCGTAAAGAAATGCTATGGCCCCCGCAATCGCGAGCGTCCCCGCGCTCGGCTCGGGGATTGCAAACACAAGATTATCGAGTCCGGCTGAAGGCGAGCTGCCCAGGATTCTTACCTCGAGTCGCCTGACCGAGAAGTCGTTGAATCCTGGATCCTGGCTCGCCGTTGCGTCGTCGCCCGCCGCGTTCGGCTCGGCCGGCTGGGGCATGAGCGTTTCGAAACTAAGCGTTTGAAATCCGTTCGCGGCGTCTCGGATATCGGTGGTCCATTCCGCTGGAACGTCGTAAATACGTTGCATGCCAGTGCTGTCGGTCAGGATCAATTCCAGGTGGACGCCCTGGTCAATGTCGATGAGATCAATCGACATCGGATGGACATTGGGATGCAGGAAATCGAAGACAATGCTTCCCCGATCGGTATGCGTTCTCTCGTCGTTCGGCTCATCGAACATCAGGCCATGGGTCGCATCGAGGCTGGTGTCGGGGTGTTCGTCCGCTTGAAGCATCAAGATGTTGCCCAAGCCGACCAGCAGGTTCGGGTCGTCGGTTTCGGTTGTATCGGCCGGATCGGAATCGAAAATCGCCGCATCCAAGTGGCCGTCGTCGCCGATCATTGTCGAACTGACGTTGACCAGGCGGCCGAATTCAAGGTGGGTGTCGGCAGAAAAAGGCACGAAGGGCGCCGTTCGATTCGCCCGGGGAAAGGAGCTTATGGATTGGCCGTGCGCCAGCGTTGTCGTAAAGTCATCTTCGGTTTCAAAGTCGATCGTAAGAATCGGCGCTGCATTCGTGGCTGCGCTGGTGAGCAATCCAATCGCCGTAACAAGGAGAATTGCCGTTCGTTGTCGGTTCATTTGAGCTCTCTCCACCCACAAAGAAATCGATCCGTCCCACTGCCAGGTCGCAAACTGCTGCGAGCGCGCCGTGCAGAATATCAGTAACCTAAGGCGAAGGGCCGATATTGTCTATCAATTTTGTTTGCGCCGCTGGCAATACGTATCCAAATGGGGGGCAATAGGAAGGTGACGAGTAAAGTGCTACTACAAACCGAGCGCCTGATCCTCCCAGACCGCGCAGGATGCTGCGGCTGTGGCCGCCGTCGTGCCACCGTAGGTGGGCCCCTTATTAAGGGTCGAACAATGTTGAGATTTTTGTTTGGGCTGATTTGGGCGCTGTCGCTCTTAATGCTCAATCCCTGCGTGCGAGCCGACTCGCTCGAAGACATCGCCCGGCGCGGCGCGCTGCGTTGGGGCGGCGATGCTAGCGGCGGCGGGCCATATATTTTTCAAGGGTCCGATAACCAGCTTACCGGCTTTGAGTTTGAGCTGGCCCAGTACCTGGCCGAGCGCTTGGGCGTGCGCGCCGAGTACGTCAACTGGGAGTGGGAGATGCTCCCGCAAATCCTCGACCGCGGTACGATCGATGTCGTGCTCAACGGCTTCGAATGGTCGGCCGAGCGCGAGCAGCTCTGGTCGTCGACCGTTCCCTATTACATCTACAAGCTGCAGCTCTTGGCCCGCGATGACGACGACTCGATTAACTCCTGGGAAGACCTGCGCGCCGCGGCCGGCCAGCCGCGCAAGCGCGTCGGCGTGCTGCAAGGCTCGGCCGCCGAGCGCTACGTGGAAAAACGCTTTGGCGACAGCGTTGAGCTGAAAAAGTTTCCGGAAGTCACCAGCGTAATGGGCCTGGTTTTGCAGGGCCAGCTCGACGCCACGGTGCAGGACCTGCCAATCGCCATTCATTACGGCGCCGATTTTCCTCGCCTGCGCCGCGTCGGCGAGCCGGAAGAGCCTGGTTATTATGTGGCCTTCGTGCGCGCTGGCGACGAGCGGCTGCGCGCTCGCCTCAACGAAGCAATCGCTGCCGCGATCGCGGACGGCACGCTGCGCCGGATCTACGAAAAATACGGCGTATGGAACAACGACCAGGAGCGCCTGGCGATTGTAGCACAGAATTGGCCGCCTGCGGTGCCGGACGCGCCCTCGCGCTGGGCGAACTTGCCGCACTACGCGCGGCTGCTGCTGCGAGCTGCCTGGACCACCATAAAATTATCCTTCGCCTCGATGCCGCTGGCGATGCTGCTCGGTTTGATCGTGGCAATCGGTCGCCTTTACGGTCCTGTCTGGATTCGCGTGCCGTTCGAAGTTTATGTCGAGTTCCTGCGCGGCACGCCGCTCCTGCTGCAGCTGTTCGTAATCTATTATGTGCTGCCGCAATTCACAGGGATTACGATTCCCGAGTTCTGGGC
>DASXWB010000904.1:0-2953 GCA_036503915.1 Lacipirellulaceae bacterium
TAGTGGAGCGCAAAAATTCACTTGATGGGTGGCATGCTCTCACGGCGCAGCCTGGTGAGCATGGAGTGGGCAAAATCATGCCTGTGCGGCTGACTTCGGCGAGCTCAGTCGAGCCGCGCGGCGTAGGCATGCCGCGCATCGATTGATTCCCGCGCTGGCGATTCGGGCTTGCATGGGACCTGATGCGGTGACGAACATGACCGGGCATTTCACGCGACGAACTTTCTTAAAGGCGTCGGCTGCGGGGGCCGCATTCGCTCTCACGAGGCGGTCGGCCCGCGCATTGGACCTCAACGGCAAATTGCGCGTGTTGGCCGTCGGCACCGGCAACAAGGGCGCCGACGATTTGCGCCAGATTTCGGCCAGCACGCGCGTGGAGGTAGCGGCAATCTGCGACGTCGATCATTCGGAGCCGCACTTGGGTTGGGCCGCCACCCAGTTTCCGAAAGCCGAGCGGCACGCCGATTTTCGGCGCTTGTTTGAGAAGCCCGACGCGTTCGACGCGGTGATTGTTTCCACGCCCGATCACATGCACGCGCCAGTTGCACTTGCCGCTATGGCTTTGGGCAAGCATGTTTTCTGCCAGAAGCCGCTCACGCACACCGTCGATGAAGCGCGCAGGATGCGGCAGGTCGCCGACCAGCGCGGCGTCGTCACTCAGATGGGAAATCAAATTCAGTCGCATAGCGCCTACCGCACGGCGGTGAAGCTGCTCAAGGACGGCGCGATCGGAAAGGTTCGCGAAATCCATGCCTGGCAAGCCGGCGACATGGGCTGGCTCACCACAGATAAACAGCCCGACTATGCCGATCCTGTACCTGAGACGCTGGACTGGAACTTATGGCTTGGTGTTGCACCCGCGCGGCAGTACATCGCGGAGCTTTATCATCCAATCAACTGGCGTGCCTGGCAGGACTTCAGCAATGGCCAGCTTGGCGATTTTGGCTGTCATATTTTAGATTGTGTCTTTCTCGGCTTGGATTTGACGGCGCCGACTGCCATCGAAGCCCAGGCGCCGGCCTTGAACGACGAAGTCTGGGCATCGCGATGCAAGGTGTCGTACAGCTTTCCGGGTACGTCGCGCACCGTCGGCCCGGTTGTGCCGCTGACGTGGTACGACGGCCGACGCCACAAGCCGAAGCGCGCCGAGCTTGGCTTGCCGGATGACTACCGCGTTCCCGGCGCTGGTTCCGCGCTGATCGGCGAGGCGGGCACCATGGTGATTCCGCACTGGGACATGCCGCGATTATTTCCTGAAGAAAAATTCCGCGACTATGAAGTGCCGCAGCTTGAAGACGTGAATCATTACACATCGTGGGTCGATGCCTGCCTGGGCGACGGCAAAACCACTTCGCATTTCGGCTACGCAAGCCGGCTCACCGAGGCCGTGCTTCTTGGGGCCGTCGCAGTGCGCTTTGCGGGCCAGCGGCTGGAGTGGGATGCGGACAGCGGCAAATTTACGAACCACCAAGACGCGAACCAGCGCCTCACGAAAAGCTATCGCCCCGGCTGGATGCTGTAGGTCCGCCGAGCCGAGGCGGACCGCACCCTGCTCGCCTAACTTCTATGGTATCGCTCTGCTCGCGGCACCTACTGCAAGCACCCAGCTACAAATGCTTGCATGGTGGAATCGGAAAAAGACCGCACGTTGCCGCGGCCGCCGCTCGATAATCATTAAGTGCGGCAATATTTGGTGCACGGCGAGTCAAGGGGGGCCGTTTCATGGGGGCGTCACGTCTGAATATAGTTGGCGGCGACGCTACCGGCTGCCAGCTCTGCGGCCGCTCGCCGCTCGTTAAATTCGTGGTGCCGCGATCGACCACTCTCTGGCGCTGCACGCAGTGCGGCCTGTATCAGAACGGCCGTCTCGTAAATAACTCGGCGTATGCCGCGGAGTATCACCGCGGCTACGAACATCACCGGGCAAAGAAGCTGCGCACTGCCGGCGTGCGCCTGAACCGGATTGCACCACTGGTGCGCGCGAAGAAGCCGCGTCTGCTCGATGTCGGCTCCAGCGTCGGATGTGTGATTGAATCGGCTCTTCAGCGCGGCTGGGACGCTGTCGGTATCGACGTCAGCGCGAGCGCGGTCGAGTTTTGCCGCAAGCGCAACTTGCCGTGCCGGTTGGTCCATGGTTCATCGCTGCCGTTTCCCGATGCGTCGTTCGATGTGCTCACGGCCTGGCACGTGATCGAGCACGTCCAAGACGTCCAGCTAACGCTTGCCGAGTGGTTTCGCGTGCTGCGACCTGACGGCGTCCTGGCGTTGGAAACGCCCGATGGGTCCTCACCCATCGTGCGGCTGCGCGGAAGCTCGTACCGCAAATTCTGGGCGCCGGAGCATACTTACACGTTCACACCCTCGACGCTGGCTGAGTTCATGCGGCGGACTGGTTTTGAGATTTTGCACCGGCCCGCCTTCGGACGCCTTGCGGGCCATTCAACCGGGCTGGCGGCATACACGGTGGCTTACCAGAGCTACCATGGCCTGCGGAAGCTGGCCGGTATCAGCAAGGCGTTCCAAATCTTCGCCCGCAGAACGTCAACGCCCGCGATCGCTCAGCGGGCCGCTGCTTAATCGACACGGCGCCATCGTCGCCGATCGCTGGTAGAATAAGCGTGCATTCTCCGCTCGCTTCGTTCCGCAGGTGGCCGCGATGACTCGATGTTTGCGCTTAATCATCGTCGGCTTCGTCATAATAAAAATAACAGCCGGCCGATATTCAGCGGGTTTCGGAATGGAAACCGGCTCGGAACCGGCGTCTGGGCGGGCACACCGCGAAGCGGGGTCGCGGCTCGCGGCAGAAACCCCGAGTTACTCGGAGCACCAGGACCTGTCGTATTTTCTGACAAGCGACGGCCGGCGCATAACGATTCGCACGCCGTCCGATTGGCGCGAGCGGCGGCGGCATATTGTGTTGGGCATGGAGCATGTGATGGGTCCGCTGCCGAAG
>DASXWB010000905.1:0-4151 GCA_036503915.1 Lacipirellulaceae bacterium
CGCCGCTGCATCGAGCAAACGGCAAAGCACAGTGATCGCGTGACCTGCGCGGCGAAGCTCGACTTCCGCCGCGGCCAATCAGGCCGGATCGCGAGCAAGGTCGCCAGCGTGGAACAGAAGTTGGGGCGAACGCTTCGAAAAGGCAGCAATTGAACGAAATATGCCCTACGGACTGGTCGCTCCGACTCGACTGAGGTCGCCGAAGTCGGCGACCAGTAACACGCGCCGAGCGCCTACAAATGAGCAAACCCAAATCATTCGATCCCGTGCTCGGCCGCATACCCAGCGGCATCTTCGTTCTCACGGCGGGCACCGGCCCGCGTGCCACTGGCATGCTTTCGAGCTGGGTCATGCAAGCCGGTTTCGATCCGCCGATGGTGAGCGTGACCGTGAAGCTCGGCCGGCCCATTTGCGATTGGCTCAGCGACGGTCAGCCGTTCGTGCTGAATGTGTTGGGTCAGTCGCAAACGAAACTCATGAAGCACTTCAGCAAGGGTTTCGAGCCGGGCGAGCCGGCGTTCGAAGGGCTCGATATCACGCATTGCGCGCGTGGCGTGCCGATCCTGAAAGCCGCTGTGGGCCACTTGGAGTGCGAGCCGATCCGCCACATTGATTCCGGCGACCATCGCGTTTTCCTGGCCAAGGTCGTGCGCGGAAAACTACACAATGCCGATGCCGAGCCAAGAGTGCATATCCGCAAAACTGGAGCGACATATTAGACGTGATACACAGCGACCTCATCATCATCGGTGGCGGCATTGTGGGGCTGGCCACCGCGTTTCGGTTTCTGGAGCGCTTTCCCGGCAAGCGCGTCACTGTGCTGGAGAAGGAGGAAACAATCGCCCGGCATCAAACCGGCCGGAACGCCGGCGTGTTGCATTCGGGAATTTATTACCGGCCTGGATCGCTCAAAGCGGAGAACTGCCGCGCGGGCAAGCTGGCGATGGAAGAGTTTTGCCGCCGCGAAGGAATTCCGTACAAGATTTGCGGCAAGGTGATCGTCGCCCTCGAGGAGAGCGAGCTGCCGCGGATGGAGAAGATTTTGGAGAACGGCAAGGCGAACGGCGTCGTGTGCGAGCGGATCGACGCGGCTCGCCTGAAGGAATTAGAACCGCATGCGGCGGGCATCGCGGCGATTCACGTGCCCGAGGCGGGCATCGTCGATTATCAGCACGTTGCCCGCCGATTGGCCGAGCTGATCGAGGGGCAGGGGAGCCGGATCAAAACAGGGGCCCGCGTCACCGCGATTCGCCGCCATGAGAGACTTGCAATTGTGGAGACAACCGCAGGCGAATTCTCGGCAGATCAGGTCGTGAACTGTGCCGGCCTCTTCAGCGATCGCGTTACGAGGCTCAGCGGCACTCAGCCGGCGTCGAAAATCATTCCGTTTCGCGGCGAGTTTTACCTCGTACGGCCCGAGGCGCATCACCTGGTGCAGATGCTGATTTATCCGGTGCCGGACCCGCGTTATCCTTTCTTGGGAGTGCATTTTACGCGGCGGATCGATGGCCGCGTGGAGTGCGGGCCAAATGCCGTGCTGGCCTTCGCACGCGAAGGGTATCGCAACACAACCATCAATCTCCGCGATATGGCCGAGACATTGGGCTATCGCGGCTTCTGGCGCCTCGCCGCCCGGTACTGGCGGATCGGCGCCGACGAAATGCGGCGCAGCTTCAGCAAACGCGCGTTCGTGCGCGCGGCGCAGCGGCTCGTGCCGGCGATCGAGCCGGAGCATTTCGAATGGGCTCCGGCCGGCGTGCGAGCGCAAGCCGTCGCGCCGGACGGTTCGATGGTGGATGATTTCATCATTAACGAAACGGATCGGGTGGTGAATGTGGAAAACGCGCCCTCGCCGGCCGCCACGGCATCGCTCAATATCGGCCGGCTGGTGGTCGAGCGGCTCGTGCCGCGCTTCGAGTAAAGTGCGCCCCGTCGCTGTGATATAAGCTAAGCCGCAAGCGGCGGCTAAATCTGCCGCGGGCTCTAAACTGCGCACCGTTTGTTTCGTATACTGAAGCACTATGACACCGCGCGCAAAATTAGCTCTTGAAGACGGCACCGTGTTTACCGGCACATCAATCGGCGCCGAGGGCGAGGTCGACGGCGAAGTATGCTTCAACACGTCGATGACCGGTTACCAGGAGATACTCACCGATCCGAGCTACCGCGGCCAAATCGTGGCCATGACCTATCCACAAATCGGCAACTACGGTGTGAACGCCGAGGACGTGGAAAGCGGCCGGCCCCAGCTGGCTGGATTTGTGGTTCGAGAACATAGCCGCACGCAGAGCAATTTCCGCAGCGAGCAAAGCCTCAGCGAATATCTTCGCCAGTGGAACATCGTGGCGATCGAATCGATCGACACGCGCGCGCTCGTGCGTCGGCTGCGCACGCGCGGGGCTATGAAGGGCGTGCTCTCGACAACCGACCTCGATGATGGCAGCCTGGTGGCTAAAGCGAAGGCAAGCCCCGGGCTTGTGGGCCGCGACCTTGTGCGCGAAGTCCTGCCCGATCAGCCATTCGAGTGGCAGGAGCCGCTCAGCGAGTGGACGCACCTGAATGGCAAGGAGCCGACCCGCGGCGCGGGTGCCCCGGCGAGGAGCGAGGAGCGAGAATCCCCAGCGGATCGCCCTCACGTTGTAGCGCTGGATTACGGAATGAAATGGAATATCCCGCGGCATTTGGTGGACATGGGTTGCCGCGTCACGGTGTTACCGGGCACCGCAACCGCCGAGGATGTTCTGGCCCAAGAGCCCGACGGCATTTTTCTGTCAAACGGCCCCGGCGACCCGGAGCCGCTGGAATATGCAATCAACACGATTCGCGGCTTGTTGGGCAGGAAGCCGATCTTTGGAATCTGCCTTGGGCACCAATTGCTTGGGCTGGCCTGTGGCGCGAAGACTTTCAAATTAAAGTTCGGCCATCGCGGTGCGAACCATCCGGTTCAGAATCTCCAGACCAAGGCCGTCGAAATCACATCGCAGAACCACGGCTTTGCGGTCGAGGAGGCGTCGATGCCGCGCTTCCTTGAAGTCACGCACCGCAGCCTGAATGACGGCACCATCGAAGGCCTCGCCCACCGCGAGGTGCCCGCGTACAGCGTGCAGTACCACCCCGAGGCGTCCGCTGGCCCGCACGACAGCCACTACCTGTTCCGGCGGTTCTTCGACTCGATAAGGGTCGAAAGCAAAGTGCGAATCTGACGCAATCCTGGATTGCGCGGCGCTCAACGGCGTCGCAGCCTGGCCCCGATGCCGGGATTGGCCCAGCTTTCGTCGAGTTCGGCCATGAGCCAGCCAAAGGGCTCGATGATTCCGCGCGGCTCGATTCGCAGCGGCACTTCTTGTCGCCGGCCGTAATTGTCGCGGAAGGCCGTGGCTCCGGTGACCGAGGAGGCGAAAACTTCGTGCCGCGGGAAGCGAGCCCGGCAATCGCTCCACAGTGCGCTGGCATGGGCCTCGGCGAACTCATGGGGATTCTCGAACAGGCCGTCGCACTTGTCGGCCTTCGTAAGCAGAAGCGCCAGGGGCCGGCGTTCCGGTCCGCGAAGGCGTCGCGCGCGCGCCTGTTCCTGGCGGAGCTCGCCCATCAGTGAAAGCAGCTTTAGCGTGACAAAGTCTTGCGAGTGATCGCCCGACTGCAACAATTCGGCGTCGGCGAGCACGAGGACCGCGGCGCACTTGGTGAGCAGCGAACGGATTGAGGGATAGCGGCCGGACCGCTCCGTTTCGACCGCCAGCGCTTCGCCCGAAAGATCGGGGATCACCAGCTCGATCGGCCTACGGCGGCGGCGGCAATTGAATTGGCAGTGCACCCAGTGCCAATGCTCTGGCGTGGTCACCGTCTTCTCCGGGAACCAGCCGGTGGACAGCGCCGTCGTCGTGGTCTGCTGCAATGAGATCGACATCGGCCCACGTGCCGTGGACCGCAGCAGCCCGACGTGCTTTGTGAGCATGTCCATCAGCAGCCCCAGGTACACCGTCTTGCCGCAGCCACTGGCGCCGATGACGGCGATCAAGTGCGGCCGTATCTTGACCGATTGCGTCTGGTGGGCCAGCGACATCGGCGCACTGCAATTGCGGCATCGCGCCGCCGAGCAGCAATTTTCATGGTCGCAGACCAGGCAGCTGATAGGCGCCGCCTGCTGGGAC
>DASXWB010000906.1:0-5438 GCA_036503915.1 Lacipirellulaceae bacterium
GATCGCGCCGTCGGCGAGCCGCTTCATTGTCTCGATGTAGCGCGGGTCATGGCGCCGCTGCAGGCCGACGGCCACCATGAGATTCTTCTCTTTCGCCTTCTGGTTCGCGGCCATGAAGCGCCGCACTCCGGGTGCGTCGACCGCGATCGGCTTCTCGGTAAAGATCTGGCGGCCGGCCTCCACCGCGGCCTCGAAGTGAATCGGCCGGAAGCCCGGCGGCGTGGCCAGAATGACGAGGTCGGCGCCGCTTTCGATCGCCTTCTTGTACGCATCCAGGCCGGTGAACTGCCGCTCCTCCGGCACGTCGATTTTGCAGTCCTCGAACAGCGGGTTGCCGTCGCGCTTGCCGCGCTCCACCTGCCGTCGGACCGACCGCAGCGATCCCTTGAGGTTGCTTTCGAACGCATCGGCCATGGCCCAGAGAGTGACCGGCCCTTTCGTGGCCAGCGCCTGGGTGGCCGCGCCGGTGCCGCGGCCGCCGCAGCCGATCACCGCCACCTTGATCTCATCGCTGCCCGAGGGATGCGACGAGCGGGCGATCGCCGAGTTCGCGCCCAGCATCGCGCCGCCGACGAGCGCCGAACTGGTCGTGAGGAACGCTCGTCGCGAGGGAACGATTCCAGCCTGGTCAGTTTTTCGCTCAGACATGGCAGACTCCTGTTTCGAAAAAAGGTCGGGTGCGATGAGGCAGCTGCTAAATCGGCTCCGGAACGAACGGCTTTGCTCGACCGGCAGTCCGTCTAATATAACCCCGCGATCTGCCGATGCGAATAGTCCCACGGCATCTGGTTTTCACGGCCTGTTTTGAAGAACTCGAGGACAACGCAAGAGGGTTAGCGTGCCGCATAACCCGAGCAGGAACAGCCATGACGTGGCCGCTTCGGGAACTGCGACGGACGCAGCCGTTGAACTAACGGCCGTCGCGCTAAACTGGCTTCGCCAGATGGCGTAATCAGCCGCGTCCACAACGCCGCTGCCGTTACCGTCTGCGCGATTGAAATACGTCACTCCCTGGCCGGCCGACTTGCGCCAAATAGCATTGTCGGCCGCATCTATGCTGTCGTCGCGGTTGAAATCGCCCGGCAACAAGTTCCTGACCCAGCCCGAAAGCCATTGGGCCAGCGGGCGATTATCGGGCTGATTCGCGGTGGCCGACGGGTTGATGTTCCACGTGCTGCCCTGCGAGCCCGTCATCTCCCACTGCCAGATATGCATCGCGAGCAAGTCGTCCTGTCGGCCATCGAGCGCGCGAATCAGGCCTTCGAACGCCATGATTTGCTCGGCCGTGTCGACGCTGCCGCTTTCGACTTGCGGATTGCGCGATGTGCCGTTGTGGTGTTGATATCCTTGCTCGGTGAACACGACCGGTTTTCCCAGTCCTATAGCAACGGGCAGTATCTGTTCATCGAGCCGCTGGCTCCACTCGTTGGCGACGAGCTGAATGAAGCTTTCGTTCGGATACGATTGCACCGGGTCAGATGCGCTTGTAGGAATTTGGTAAGAGCCGCTTTCAAACCGAAAGTACGAATCGATCCCAACGTAGTCGATCTGCGGATGCGACCAGATATTGTTGGTCACGCGAGTGGAAGAAAAATTGTCCCAGTTAGCCGCGTAGCCGATCGCGCCGTCGTAGATCGAAGCGACCGAATCGATCACTGTCGTCCAATATGCCTTTTGCTGATTCAGCTGCGCCTGCAAGGGACTCGTCTGGTTTCCGGCCGTCGTTGGATCGAAATCGTTGATCGAGAAAAACGAGTCGAGTCCTTTCATCTCCGTGCCCACATTCATCGCGTCGGCCTGGTGCCGATCAGCGATTGTGGCCACCTCGTCGAGATATGTTTCGTAAAGCGGCCAGAACGTGTTGGCTACCGAGCTACCCGGCAGCGGCGCAAAGTATGCCCGCCAACCTCCGGAGGCCAGCGGCAAATTCGACAGCTCAACAAATGGATTCAGCGTCACGCGCATGCCGAGCTGCTTGGCGCGCAACACACCCGCTTCAACGGCCGATAGCGGTGGGTAGCCGGAATTCGTGATGACTTGCCCGGTGTTGTTGTCGAAGCGGCGTACCGGGCTGATCGAAACTTCACGAAATCCAGACGCGTACAAAGCGTTGACCGCGTTCGTCCAATTCGCACCGCTATTGCCGCTCCAAGCGATCAGATTGAAGCCCAAGCCGGGGTCGGCGGCCGGCTCATACACGGTCGGATTCGCGCGCGCGGCGTCTCGAGCTCCGACAAAAGCAACAGCAAAAAGCAGATAGGCGCGAACATGCCGCACGAAAGCGTGGATCATGATCTCGGGGTCGCCCTTGGCCTGGGCACCTTGATATCCAGGACCTGACCCGACTCGATGACTTCAACTACCAAGGGAGTTTTGTCTGGTAGCGCGTACTCCCTTGGGATTTGGTTGGCCAATTTCCCACCTTTCTCGGCCACGAGCGAAACCTTGTGTTTGCCGAGCACCAGGCCATCAGCATATTTGTAGGTCGTTACATCCTTGAATGTTCCGTCCGGGCCAACTCCAACCCTCGCCGGCCGTGGATGCATACCGTTGATGGGCGGTTCCATTGAATGGAAAAAAATCGTCATCCCGGAAACCGGAATGGGCGAACCATCCTCGTATGTGACTTTGCCGCTGACCGGCACCGATTCGAACGGGCTCACGCTTCCGCCGCATCCTGAAATGGCAGCCCAGATGGCGACAAACAGCAAAAGTTTGACTGATGGCATTTGCTTTGTTGTAACTGTCTCGCGGGTGAATGGTGGATTGCAGATGACTCGGCCCTTATTGACCAAGGTCATTAATCACGTGCCCATCATCCGGGCAATTTAACCGTTGCCACGTGCCGAACACCGCCGGATCGCAGCGCAAGCCTGCCGTCTGAGCGCCGGCATTGATAAAGTCCGAAATGAATTGAACGCTGCCGTCACACATCGCAGCATAAATGCCCCCCGCGTGCTTGCTCCTCGCCGTCGACTGCGCGCTTACGTTCCAGGAGCTGCTGTTGAACGGCATCATGCACTCGGCTTTGAGCAGTGGCTCACCCACTTCCTCGATAATGGCAACGTTGTCGCGAATGTCGTCAGAGCCAGGAGAGCAGTCGTTGGGCCCCAAGCCGTAATTCGCGCCGTGTTGTCCGAGGATGTTGGAGCCGATCATTTGCATCGCCCACACGCCGCGGCGGTCCCTCTCGCCGCGGCCGGTACGAATCTCCGCCAGCGCGATCGTCTTCGATGTTCCATCCGTGATCTGCGCCACCTTCATGCCGATGTCGGCGCCGCCCACGCCGCGGCCGCAAGTCACCGGGTCGCCGGAGCTGGCATTGATCGCCGTCTTGTCCCAGACCGAATTGCTTCCATCCAGGCTCCGATTGTTGAGCGGAAAACCAAGCCCGAAGTTGTACGCATAATTCCCACGCGCCCATAAACCGCCGCTTGCGGTTCCGCCGTTGTACGGGCGGCCCATGCCGTCGTCCGTCGGGCACAGCATCACCTGCAGCTCCGTATTTCGGCCAACGAAGTTGGCGTTGGCCTGCTTGCCGCTGGACAACAGCGCCGCCGGAATATTGTTGAGCGTCAGCGTCAACAGCCGGCCGCTCGGCTGCTTGAGTACGAATGAATCGTGCAGCGGCTGTTCTTCCATGTATGGCAGCACGTCGATCGCCCAATTGTTGTAGAGACGCTGCCCGTCGGCCGCCGCACGAATCCGTCCCGAATACGTGCCGGGATCATCCAGCGGCTCGGTTCGCATGGCGACCGGATACTCCTTGTACGTGTCGACGTAATTTTGCAGCGCCAATCCAAGATTCCGCATATTGTTCTGGCACTGGCTGCGCCGCGCGGCCTCGCGCGCCGCTTGAATCGCGGGAAGCAAGAGCGCGACCAGGATGCCGATGATGGCGATGACCACGAGCAGCTCGACGAGCGTAAAACCTCGCAATCGTCCCGCGTTGCGCTCGGTAACCGCTCTACTGAAACCGCCGGCGTTCTGATGCCGTAGCATTACCCACATAGGACACCTCCGCCCGGATATCCACTAGGTCGCTTGTTAAAGCACTTGAGCACAATTCTAAGCGATACTGTGGGAGCGTGCCAGATAGATTAATAAAGCGACTTGCCGCCACGTAGCGGCTGAAAAATTATAGCCGCCGCGGCGGTCGAGACCATCGCCCCACTCGCCCGCTTAGCCGCGGGCCGCCTGAGTTGCATGGCGGCCGAAAAAGCGACAGGCAATCATCGCCGCGAGCATCCAAGTTGTTGACACCTCGGGGACGGCGGCACCAGCTGCGAGTCCGCCACCACCTGATGTGCGACCGAAATTCGTTCGCCACGTATTGTATCCCGGCGCAGTGCCATCGGCCTTACGCCATACCACATAATCGGCGGCGTCGACTTTGCCGTCGCGATTGTAGTCGCCTGCCAGTCCAGGCGCCGTGCCGATATACGTAACAATCTGGTCGTATGTACGAAAGGACGGCCCACCCACGCGGCGAATCTCCAGGTCGACATCTTCGGCGTTTATTCCTTCGTTGTACAAGCTGCCGAGCGAGAGCATCGCGCCGGCATTTAACGTGTGGCTGCCAACGATGGCGGCTTCAACCAAGGCAGTCGCCGAGGAGCCGCCCGCTTCCACCCATGTGCCGGCGCCAGCCACGTTCTGATCGTCGAGGCTATTCCAGCCGGCAGGGTCAAGCGATCCGCCGGCGCTTTTGATCTCCAGGTAGTCCCAGGAGATGGGGTTAGCGCTCAAGTTCTTCAACATGGCGGAGCCATCGGCGCGATTGATTTCGAGCGTCAGCAAGTCGGGCGTCGAAATCTGCTCCAAGCGAATGTTGTCTAGGTATACGCTGAATGGCAGATTGATCGCATCGGCCGTGAACCCAACCTGCGCCGAATAGCTCGTCGCCCCTTGGTCTTCGACGTCCGGCAGGTTGAACGCCGTCAGCGGGATGCTGGCGTTGTTTGTGAATTGCGTGGTCTCGCCCGCGTACGTCCCGACGGTTTGACCATTGAAGTTCAGTCCTAGCGTCACCGTCAGCGAGTTTACGCCTTGGTCGAACAGATCCTGCGGACGAAAAGTGACATCGGCCATCAAGTTGAAATGCTCGGCGCCGATATTCACCGCATTGCGCAACGCCTCAAAGGCGGAATCCCCTTCAATCCAAGTGGGATTGGTGGTTGCAAGCCAAACGAAATCATTGTCACCGATAGTGTCTTCGGCTTGCGTTACCTTGAGGCTCGTCGGCCCATCGGTGGCGCCGATGGTGCTGACCATGAGGGACGGATTCGATGGCGGCGGCGCGGTTGCGACTGGCTGCCAGTTGCCCAAAGTGTTGAACGTTTCCACGATCTGAGCCTGAGCTGCCGTTTGCGAAGCCGCGAACGCAATTAAAGCCGCCGGGACCGCAGCTCGGACGGCCAATCGTCTTCCGCGAAATA
>DASXWB010000907.1:0-4834 GCA_036503915.1 Lacipirellulaceae bacterium
CAGTGGACTGGCGGCCCGCTTGCGGAAGCATCACGTGGAAATCGCAAAGCTCAGTTTTTATCAGCAAGCGATCCAGCAGGTGCCCCAACTAGGCATTCGCGTCTGGGACGTGAAACTCGATTTCGTTCTCACGGCCGCAAAATTGAGCCGTCAGCACGAATTGCTCTCTGGCGATGCGCTGATTGTAGCTGTCATGCAGGCCAATGGTCTAGCGAACCTAGCGAGCAATGACTCGGACTTCGATCGTGTTCCAGGCCTGACGCGATACGCGCCGGCGTAAATCCTTTCAGCAGTTAAGTTACCGATGGCAACCGCAAGTTACGCCGAGCTGTTGCGTCAGGCGCAGCCTCAAATTATCAACGACGATCGCTCCCATCGACGCGCGCTGCGAACTGCTGAATTGCTGATGAACAAGCCCAAGTTGACTAAAGCGGAAGGGAAACTTCTCGATTTGCTGGGAAGCTCATCGACGACTACGAAGAAAGAATCTACCCGACGCCCGAAGTTCCGCCGTCTCGCATGCCGAAGCACTGATCGAAGGCAAGCCCACGGCTCAGGCGGAACTTGCGCGTCAAACCGGCTTGCTGCAGTCAACAATAAGTGAAGTGCTGAAAGGAAAGCGCTCAATCAGCGTAGAAAACGCCTTCCGTCTGGCCGAGTATTTTCACGTCGACCGGTCGCTATTTTGGCGCGGCAGTAGGCTGGCAATGAACTTGGACCGCATGGGCTCTCTATTTCGCGCGAATAGCTCGAGCAATGATCGCGACCCCTATTCCAATGACGCTAAACCAAATAGTGTAGACCACAAACTCGAAAAAACGATCTGCAGGATGTACTCATATATCCCACCAGTACCAGATCGCGCTTAACACGAGTCCAACCGCCATACCGACCCACACTTCGCGCGAAATACGAAGGAATGCGGATGCAAGTACGAGTGCCGTCGCGAACGAAGTGATCATCGTTCCTGTTTGCGCGTCCTCATTCGCTACTGCAATGCCCAACGAAAACAGTGCCACAAGAGCGGTAACAGTAAACAAGTGCCTCAGTCCGAACTTTGGTGAAGCTGACATGCGTTCTATCGAAGCAAGGCACTATTCAAAGCTCTGTTTCACCGAATCGAGCCACACATCGCTCGGCACGCCGTACGGTCGGAATTTTTCCAGCGTGCCCAAATCCTCGCTAGCGAGCAGGCCGCGGTGCTGGCGCAGCTTCGCCGCCGCCGGGTTGTCAAGCAAACTCGAGGAGTCAGCCGCACTCATCTGGAAGGCCACGCGCATTTCGAACTCGCGCAGCGTCATGCGGTCCAACAAGCGCGTCACGTTGTTGTATGAATCGCACCACAGTAGCGTGTGGATGCCCCAGGCCGGGCCGCTGCGCAGGATTTCGCCGAATTGCTTGTCGGGGCTCGGCGGCTTATCGCGGTCCGTGGAGAAACTGAAATCGTCTTCGCCGCGGCGCAGGTCGCGAAACCGGCCGCCGTTGAAGATCACCAGGTAAAGAGGCGGGGCATTCTCTTCGCCGGCCGCTTCGCGCCGAGCAAGCTCGGCCGCTAATTGGCCAATCACGCGCGGCGTGTCGCGCGGCCCCGCCAGGTCAACCGTTGCCGGAAGCGCCCCGACCACGCGCTGCCACGCGCCCGCCTCGGGCGATTCGGGCCGCGTGCCGTCCAGAATGTAGAACTGCGATTTCGGATTTCGGATTTCGGATTTCGGATTGGTTTCGTCGGCCGGTAATCCGCAATCCGCAATCCGCAATCCGCAATCGTCCGCTCTGTTTTGCGCCGCGAGCGCAATCACGGCGTTCGCCATCACGCCCAGCGCCGATTCCTCCCACGCGCCGACCACGAGCAAATTGCTGCCGGCATGACGCGCGAACGTCGCAGCCGTCGGCTCCTTGATCGCCACCGCCGCGCCCAGCCATGCCTTTTGCGGCCCTGCGACCGGGACCGATGCTCCTCGTTCAAGCGCTTCGCGCAGCTGAAGATTGTCTGCCGGGTCAGCCGGTTGATCGCCTTCGAAGACGATCAAGGAGCGAGGAGCGAGGAGCGAGGAGCGGGGAGAGTCCGCACGATCCTCGATTCTCGATCCTCGATCCTTCGCTTCGATCTGCCGCAGATACTCGATCCGCTTCGCCTCGGGCAGCCATACGACTTGGAATGGACTGTTGCCCGCCAGCAAACCGTTCTGGTCGTTGTACACGGCCTCGCCGGGCCGGCTCAAAAACCGCGCCGCCTCGTTGCGCTCGTCGCTGAGAATCAAGTGGGCATCGGCCTCGCTGCACTGCAGCGCGACGCGCACCGCCATCTGGCCCATCGTGCTCCGCGCGAGTGAATACGCTCCGCTGAGAGTTTGAGAGCCCAAGAGCACGTGGATTCCGAAGGCACGGCCTTGCCGCACCAGGCGGTCGAGCAATAGCGCCGAGTCTTGCGCAAGCTTGTCATCCTCCACGAACAGCTCCTGAAATTCGTCGACCACCAAGAGCACGCGCGGCATGATTTCCTGTGGGACGGACAATCCTGTCCGTCTGCTTCCCGTGCCATCGAGACGGACAGGATTGTCCGTCCTACGCGCGCGGTAATCCGCCAGGTCCTGCACGCCGGCAGCTCGAAACAAGTCGCCGCGCCGCCGCAGCTCGGCGTCCAACCGCTCGAGCACGCTCAAGCCAAATTCCCGCTCGCTTTCGATCGCAATCACGCGCGCGTGCGGCAGGCGGTGCGTCGCGTAGGTCTTGAACTCGACGCCTTTCTTGAAGTCAATGAGATAGAACTCGATCTCATCGGGGCTGTAGTGAAGCACGGTGTTCGTGATCAGCGCGTGCAAGAAAGTCGATTTGCCAGAACCGGTCTTGCCGCATACCAAGAGGTGCTGCGACGTACCCTTGCCCAGCCGTACGGATTGGAGCCGCCGGGCACCGGCCCGCCCGATCGGCACCACGAGCTCCTTGCTGCTCGTGGCCGACCAGTATTCATTCTCGGGCGGCGCCACCTGCTCGAATGGCACTTCAACCTTCATCGAGTCCTTCGCCGCCCGGCCGGCCGCGCGCACCACATCGTTGAACCGTTCGGGCGACGGCGGCCGATCCAGCGATAGCGGCAACTCGTCGAACGCCGGATATCGCCAGCGGAACCGCCCTTTCTCACGTGACTGGGCTCGAGCCCCGGGTGGCTGGGGCAACGCCCCAGACTCGAGCGACTGGGGCGTTGCCCCAACCACCCTGCGCCCGTCCCCAGCCACCCAATCCAAGTGCACCGCGCCGGCCGTCAGATCTTTCAAATCGAAGTTAGCCGGCATCTTTTGCTTGCGGTCGACCAGGATCAGCGTGTACACGCCGCAGCGCGGCCCGCTCGTCGCGATGCTCACCAGCTTCCGGGCCGCCGCTTCGCTGAAATTCGTCGGGAAGTTGGCCACGACGAGAATCTGAAACGGCTCGGCCACCTCGCCCGCCTGCGCGTTGTACTCGTGAATCGTCTCGAACTCGTTGCGAAGATATTTCTGCAGCACCGTTTCCATATGCGCGGTCAGCCGCGTGAGCTGCTCGTCGATCTGCCGCGAGTCCGTCCAGATGCGGCTGGCAATCAGCTGCTCCTCGAAATCCGCCAGGTGCATGAACGATGCAAAGTTTTCGCCCAGGCCCACCGGATCAAGAATCGTGAACCGCACCTTGCCCGGCGGCATGGCCGTGAGCATCCGCAGCATCGCCAGCTGCAACAGTTCGACGCCCGCGCGGCGGCCTTCTTCCTCCGCCGTGATCAACAGCACCGGATGCTCCTCGAGCGTCATCAGCGCGGGCAGCTCAATCGACGTTTCGGCAGGCCGCAAACGATCGTCTTGCGGAATCCCATGCTTGATTTGCGAAAGGTCGAGCGCCAATTCGCCAAAACGAATCGCCGGCGACGGCTCGGCGGGCGCGGGCCAACTGCCGTAATCCGTCGACTCCCAATCAGGAAACAGCCGCCGGCATTCCTCTTCCATGAGCGACGCCGACTCCCGGATTTCGGCCAGTCCGCTGTGCCACGCTTCGGACATGGCCTGCCAATCGCGGTCGTGCTCGAGCCGCAGCTCGCGGCAGCGGTTTTCATATTGCCGGCGATTCTCGACTTCGCGCCGGTCGCGCTCTTCGGTCACTTGAGCCAGCGTCTCGCTGAGTTCCTGCTTGGCCCGGTGCAACGTTTCATCGAGCCGGCTGCGCAATTGCGCCAGCCGTTGCGGAAAGGTCTGGCCGGCCTGACCGATCTGGCTTTCTTTCCACCGCTCGCGTTCTCCGACGATGGCGTGCAACTTTTCGTCGACGGCCGCCAGTTGTTGATCGCGCTCGCTTACCAGCGCATGGGCCTCGCGCCGGCCGCGCTCGCGGGCCGCCTCGACGGCCGCCTCGATCGCATGGCGAGCGTCGGCCAGCAACTGCTGAATCGCTTGAAACTGCTGTCCGCTCTGCCGCCGCGCCATTGGCCAGAACCAGGCCGAAAGCCCGATCGTGACGACCACTGCAGTCGCCAGGCTAACGGCGACCCATTGCCAGTTGTTCCACCCCAACCACATCGCGGCGGGCACCGCCAAGATCGCCCAGATCAATGCGAACATCCCCAGCGGCGTGCCGCCTTCGAACCATCGCGGCAACTTCTGCCGGTGCAGTTCGATCGCCGCCTGACGCACCGAGCTCGTCAGCTCACCGACGCGCTCGATGGCTTGCTCCACGGTGTCGTCGCCCACTTCCGCGTCGGGTGTCGCCGAAATTCGGCCGCCCTCCGCGCCGCGGCCAAGCACGACGCGATGCGCTCTGGGTGCCTCGGGCAACGACCCGGAATTGCGTGCCTGGGGCGTTGCCCTGGCCA
>DASXWB010000908.1:0-2689 GCA_036503915.1 Lacipirellulaceae bacterium
GATACGAAGGACGGACCGGCGATGGACACGTACGAAACGGGCGGCGGAGCGGCCGTGGCGCAGGCTGCAACCGCGGCCAACACCAGCCGTGGATATCGCGAGGAAATCGAGCACTGGGCGTGGTGCATCCGCAATCCCGATCCTAAGCACAAACCGCGATGCACACCGGAAGTGGCAATGGCCGACGCCGTGATCGCTTTAACGAGCAACAAAGCCATCGAGGAACGCAAGCGGATCGAGTTCAAGGCGGAATGGTTTGACGTGGCCCGCTCGGAAACGCCCGAAGGCATCGCACCGCGGCAGGCTTCGCAAGTCGTGTGATAGCCGCTGAGCACCCGCAATAATCACATCTCGCCGGCAAGCCGCGTTGTATCAAGTAATGCGTGCGACGCGAACACGGCATCGGTTGCAATCACGTCGCTGCGAAGGCCATTCAGCCGGCGAGGATCGACGGCGGAAGCGTGACTCCCGGCAGATCGGTTTTCCCCATCAATTTGCATGAGCAAAAGCAGATGGGCCGCGCGTTCCCAACGCGCTTCGTCGTTCTCGACGTTGGCCCATCGTCGGATGCCTCGCGAGACTGCCGCCGGGCCGTCCATAGTGAATGACTGCACAGTATCCGTCGCTGTCGCAGTCGGCTCGATGGCCGGAGGTGTGATCGCCGGTACCAAGGCCGTCGCAGGCATAGTTTGGCCATGATGACCGCGCCAGACGTCGTAATCGGCGGCGTCGATTCGCCCATTGCCGTTCCCGTCTGCACCACTGTATGGCGCCACCGATTGCCCGAGCACCTTGCGCCACACAACGTAATCGGCCGCATCAACACTGAGACTCGAGTTGTAATCTCCAGGCAGCGCCGGCGATTGCTGCGCTCGGCCGATCAGCCTGGGATCCCAGCTTGTGCCTGCGATCAATGCGCCGCCGAATGCCGCGTCAATGGCGTCCCAGCGGACGAGTTTGAAGTTGTCGTCATTATCTTGAGCGACGAACAAACCCAGCGGGAACTGGCTGCCGAGTGCGAAGTTAGTCACGTCTATTCCGTCGGTATCCGTGACCGCATCGATCGCGCCGCCCGCGACGAGCGCGAAGCTGCCGACGAACGCGTTGTTTCCGTCCCGCCGATAAACGGTGAATTCGTTGTTGCCTTGGCTCGACGCGAGCAGATATCCGCGACCGCCGCTGGCATAATAAATCGTCAGCCCCTCGACGTCGGCGTCCAAATGGCCACCGGCGCCCGTACCGTCAACCAGAGTTCTTGCAGAGCCTCCGCCCGGCTCCGCGGAATACTTCCAAATGCCGGCGTTCTCCTCGCCCACATAGAGGTGGCGTAGCTCATCATCGGCCACGAGCCCTTCGGACTGCGAACCGACGGCAAAGCTTCGAACTTGCCGGGCGTCCACGCGACCAGTCCCGTTATCGAAAAGCTCCCATTGCTGCACCAGGCCTGACTCGGAGGATACGAACACGTAGTATTTTCCCGAGACTGGGCTGACGTACATCGCGCAGCCGTAGATCGCCATCCCCGTCGAGATGGTTCGGGCGGCGACATCTTGCAGCATGCCGGTTTGCGAATCGACCTTGTACAGCGCGATGCTGTTGTTCGAACGGTTGCTGCCGGCCAATATCGCTACAGGCTGCCCCGCAAGTGGAAAGTTGTAGCGCAGATCGATATTGTTGATGCCCGACACAGCGATGCTTTGAACCTGCTGGCCATTCAAATTGAACACCTGCAGCGCGTTTGAGCCGGTTTTGACCGCGCCAATGATTCGGCTTTGAGCTGTATTCGTCGGGTGAATCCAAATCGCTGCATCATCCTCGCGGCCCGGAGCGGCAACTGTCTCCACGCTCGGCACGACGCTGACCGCCGCCATGGTGCGCGGTTCAAGCGGCTCAAGCCGCAGCGCGCGATATCGCGAGGCCCTTGCTTCTGCCGGGCGCGCACAGGAATTTCTACCGCGGAGTTGGCTCATGCTGAATGGCCACCGATCCGTGTTCGGCGTAAGCCGGATTTGTACGAAGCCAGGCATTATTTATCGAGAGGCATACGGCGGGCTAGAGCGGCTATTTGCCGCCTACCCGTGCTATTATGGTGCTTGGATGGCGGACGCGTTGACGACAAAAACCAGGCAGACGGCAACGAATCGCCAATTCTAACCAGGCCTTCCGTTCGTGGCCAATCGAGCGAACGATCCATATTCCTTTATCAGTTTCATGGCCAACGTCGCATTGAAGAATCTCGATAAGAAGTTCCCCAATGGTCGCCATGCCGTGCGGGACTTGTCGTTGGAGATTCGCGACGGCGAGTTCATCGTCATCGTCGGCCCAAGCGGCTGCGGTAAAAGCACGATGCTGCGGCTCGTCGCCGGGCTCGAACAGCCCACCGCCGGCGAGGTTTACATCGGCAATCGCCCGATGAACCACGTCCCACCAGGCATGCGCGACATCGCGATGGTTTTTCAAAACCATGCCCTGTATCCACACATGTCTGTTTATCAAAACATCGCGTTCGGCTTACGCATGCGCCGCACGCCGTGCGACAAAATTGAGAAGGAAGTCCGCGCCGCTTCCCATCTTCTCTCAATCGAGTCGCTGCTCGAGCGACGGCCGAGAGAGCTCTCCGGCGGAGAGCGGCAGCGGGTCGCGCTGGGGCGAGCCATCGTTCGCGACCCTAAAGTCTTCCTCTTTGATG
>DASXWB010000909.1:0-1643 GCA_036503915.1 Lacipirellulaceae bacterium
CACGGAACCGATGCGCCCGACGAAGCGCAGCGGCTCCGCGATGCAATCGCGCATATAGACCTCGAGCACACCCTGCTGACCCAGATCCGGATGCGGCGCGTGGCCCTGCCATACGGCGCCGAGGGCGTTGAAGCGAATCGGTGACGGCCGCGGGCGCGGATGACTCGCAACCAGCAATTGCCCGACCATGTCGAGCACCAGATTGAGCTTCAAATCGAGCCGCATGAGATCGGCATGATGCGGCGAGGTTTCATCCGCCTTTTCAAGCTGCCCGTGCTCTTCCAGCGCTGAAAGCGCCTGCAGCACGCGCAGATTTCTATCTTGGTAGCTGCCGACGATGGAGGGGTCGAAGGGCTCAGCGATACGCCGCCAGGCGACCGGCAGGACATCCTCGTAAGCGAGTTCCTCGTACAGAACGACCGTGTCTATGCCTTCGTACATGGCGGCTGTCCGGATTAGGGCTTAGGGCTTGGGGCGCGGGTCGGATACCTAAACTGAAAGAGCGCTCCTGCGGTCAGGGTTTCACTTGCCTAGGATCATATTCATCACGGCATCGACTTCAGCAGTCGGGCTTTGCGCAGGTGCGGCGGTCTGGCCTTCCGGCCCAAGCCCCACGCCCCGAGCCCCGAGCCCCGCCACCGGCGTAAGTGAAGCGACGACTGCATCCGACTCCGCCATCGCCTGTTTCAATGCCGACAGCCATTGCTGATCCTGCGGCGATGCGCCCGCACTCAGCTTATCGAGCAGCGCGCGACGCTCTTCGACCGTTTTCGGGACGTCTTGCCATTGCCCGCTCATCGCCTGCTGTACGAGGCGATGCGTGGCGGCGAGGACGCCGTCTGCGATCGGAGAGGTCATTTGCTCGCCTCGACCGGCACCTGCGCCCAGGCGTCGCGGACATTGCGCAACAGCTTGGCGACCTCATCGAGCATCTCCACGCTGTTCTTCAAGCTGGCTTGCAGGACGCGGCGCGTCATGTAGTCGTACAGACCGTCGAGATTCGCGGCAATCTGCGCGCCCTTGCTCAAATCCAAGCTGCCGCGCAGCTCGCCGATGATTTGGATGACACGATTCAGGAGTTGCGCCTTGCCGCCCACGTCATTACGCGCCATGCAGCCGCGCGCCGCGGCGATACGCTCGAGAGCACCGTCCATGAGCATCAAAATCAGCTTGTGCGGGTCGGCGGCCGCCACACGGGCGTGTGCGGAGACCTGCGCATACTCGGAAAGTTTCGATGCGTACGGGTTGGCGCTCATGTTCCTGGGTCAATCGTCAGTTCCTTGAGCCCGGTAACGGCCTGGAGGACGGAATCTTGAGCAGCGGCCCTGCAGGGGTTTCACCTAAGGTCCAGCTCGGGGAAAGACTGGGGCGGGACCGTCGCGACGGAGCAGCCGCCATGTTTTGACAGACCGGAAATGCCCTACCGATACTCCCCTCATGAAATCGGCGCCGCCCAAGGACGAAATCGACAAGCTGTTCGCGACTGCGGTCGACTTGCACAAACGAGGACATTGGTCGCAAGCCGAGACTCTCTATAAAGCCCTCCTGGCGGTCGATACGCGACACGCCGAGGCGTTGCATCTAGCCGGGGTCCTGGCCCACCAGCGCGGCGAGCACGCCGCCGCAGTCGACTTGATCGGCCG